>JAPUJX010000175.1 GCA_027295975.1 Gammaproteobacteria bacterium | reverse complement strand
GTTGATGCGCCTGATGGCACTGCCTTCGGTTTTTTCCAGGAACTCGGCTTCGGTCCAGTTGAACAACACGAGAAGATCGGGTTGGTCGAGATCCTGGCGCGGCCCGAAGTCTCCTTCCGAGGTTTGTTTGGCGTAACGATTCCACGGACAGAACAACTGGCAGTCGTCGCACCCGAATACCCGATTCCCCACGAGATTGCGCAGCGGTTCCGGGATACGTCCTTTGAGTTCTATCGTCAGATACGAGATACAACGGCGTGCATCGAGTTGTTTCGGTCCGACGATGGCGTTTGTTGGACAAACACTGATGCAGGCTTTGCAGCTACCGCAATGATCTTCGTTGGTGGGTGTGTCTATCGGAAGGGGTAAATTGGTGAAGATCTCACCCAGGAAGAACCAGGAACCCGCGTTTCGATTGAGCAGCAGGCTGTGTTTGCCAATCCACCCGAGGCCTGCTTTTTCCGCCAGGGCCTTTTCCAGGACCGGGGCGGAATCCGTGAATGCCCGGTAGCGCATGTCCTGACCCGCCGCGGCGGCATCGATCCGTTTTGCCAGCCTGGCCAGGCGCTGCCTCACCACCTTGTGGTAGTCGCGCCCCAGCGCGTAACGGGAGATGTAACCCTTGCTGTTGTCGTTGAGAATCCTGATGGGTTGAGTGCTGACCGGCAGATAGTCCATACGAGCCGCGATGACGCGGCAGGTGGATGGTTCGAGCAGGTCGGGATGCAGACGTTTGTCGAGGTTACGTTCCAGGTAACCCATCTCCCCGTTGAATTGCCTGTTCAGCCAGTCGCGCACGTGGGGTTCGTGAGCCGAAAGATCCACGTCGGTAATTCCAACCTGCTGAAAACCGAGCTCCTCTCCCCAGGTTTTGATTTGTATGCGTAACTTCTCGAGGTTCACTGCTCAGCGCCGTTCGTTATCTCTATCCACCACCACAAGCCACCACCACAAGCGGTGGAGTCCGGGCTTAGAAACCTGCCTTCGCGGGCAAGTATAATGCGCGCACCGTTTGAATGGAGAACAACTCCTGTCGCAACTATATACCGCCGCTCAGTGTCGTGAACTTGATCGCCTCGCAATAGCGCAACATCGGATCCCGGGATTCGAACTGATGTTACGTGCCGGGCGCGCGACCTTTCGGGCGCTTCTGGACCGCTGGCCGGAGGCCGGATCCGTGAGCGTCGTTTGCGGTAAAGGGAACAACGCCGGTGACGGGTACATCGTGGCGGGGCTGGCAAGCCAGATAGGCATGTCGGTTCAGCTCTGTCAGCTGGGTGATGCGGGTGCCCTCACGGGAGATGCCGCCACGGCGAGAGACTGGGCCCTGAACCATGGGGTACGGATCGAATCGCTAACCGATCGTCTTGAGGGTGAGGTCATAGTTGACGCCCTGCTGGGGACGGGATTGCGCGGGGCATTACGCGAGCCGTATGCCCGGGCCGTACGTCTGATCAACGGATGCTCCGGCGGAGTGATCTCGGTCGACATTCCAACCGGGGTGAGCTCGGATAACGGAGCCGTTGTCGATGACGCTGTTCGTGCGGATGTCACCACGACCTTCATCGGGCGCAAGCTCGGTCTGTACACGGGGCCAGGGGTGTCGTACCGGGGTGAGGTGATTTATGAAGACCTCAACGTACCCCCGGAAATATTCCGACGGGTGGAGGGATGCCCGATGTTGAGCTTCCCCACCCTGGATACCCTGGGTTACCGGTTTCCCGCCCGGGATCCGAATGTGTACAAACAGGTTCTGGGTCATGTCGTGGTCGTGGGCGGCGACCACAGCATGGGGGGAGCACCCCTCATGGCTGCGGAAACCGCATTGCGGGTGGGTGCCGGGATGGTTAGCGTCATCACCCGGGCCGAACACAGGCCGGCGATCCTCGCGCGCAGACCCGAGCTCATGGTAGTGGACGCAAACGACCGTGACGGCCGCAGGGAGTTGTTGGAGAAGGCGGGTGTCCTGGTTGTCGGCCCGGGGCTCGGACGCTCGGATTGGGGCACGACGTTACTCGAAGAGGCGGTGAATACGGGAAAACCCATGGTGCTGGATGCCGACGGTCTGCATGGTTTTGTGGCCTTGTCCCTTCGTTCCCGTGGACCGCTGATAATCACCCCGCACAGCGCTGAGGCTGCGGTGTTGCTGAAATGTGATGTGGCTGCGGTCCAATTGGATCGTGTTGGCGCGGTACACGGCCTGGCAGAACGTGTTGGCGGCACTGCGGTGTTGAAAGGCGTCGGAACGCTCGTTGCCACCGGGGCCACGGAAGCGACGCCAGGGAGCGACGGCGGCGACAAAACCCGGCTGCTCGGGCTGTGCCTGCACGGAAACCCGGGAATGGCCACTGCGGGCATGGGTGACGTTTTGAGCGGGGTCATAGGGGGTTTGCTGGCGCAGCAGCTCTCCGTGGTGGACGCGGCGGTCATGGGGGTATGCCTGCACGGTTATGCCGGAGACACCGCTGCCGAAAAGATGGGGCAACTCGGCTTGCTGGCAACAGACCTGTTGCCCGCCATGGTGGATGCGCTCAGGGTGCATTGCGGTGTCTGAACGGGATGACATCTTTCTAAAAGACGAAGCCGCCACTTTGCAGTACGGAAATGCCCTGGCCAGACGCCTTCGCAGCGACGCTCTGGTGTTGTTACGTGGTGATCTTGGTGCTGGAAAGACCACCCTGGTGAGAGGCATACTTCGCGGACTGGGCCATACGGGGTCCGTCAAGAGTCCAACGTATACTTTGCTCGAGCCCTACGAACTAGCGCAGCAAACCGTATATCATTTTGACTTCTATCGAATTGCGGACAGCCAGGAGCTCGAATTCATCGGAATTGACGAGTTCATGGACGCCGACGCCATCAAACTGGTGGAATGGCCGGAACATGCCGGTGAAAAACTTCCTGACCCGGACTTGGAAATTCTTCTCGAAATAGAAGGTGCAGGGCGACGTCTTGAGATTTATTTGCGCAACTAACGGCTGGTGGCTGGTCTGCGCGATGTTCGGCTGTGTTGGAGTCGCCCATGCTGGACTTCTCGAGGGCGTGCGAATGCACGAAGCGCCCAATTACACGCGAGTCGTTTTTGACACCAGCGAACGTGTTGAATACAAAATTTTTGTTCTGACGAATCCTCATCGGGTCGTCATCGACCTGAACAATACCTCCGCCGAGTTGGGTTTCGATCCCAGCGTGGTTGCCGTTGGTAGGGAGCGCCTGAAGGGTCTGCGGGCGGCTCAGCGGGGCGCCGGCTACCGGGTGGTGCTGGATACCTACGCCAAGCTGACGCCTAAGGGATTTACCCTCGAACCGGTTGCTCCCTACGGCCATCGCCTGGTCGTGGATTTGTATTCGGTGACACCCAGACCGGTCACGCCGCCGAGCGTCCCCGATGAGGACGGACAACGTGACGTAATTGTCGCAATTGATGCCGGACACGGTGGTGAAGATCCGGGGGCTTCGGGAGTGGGCAGGACCCAGGAGAAGAAGTTGGTACTGAACATCGCCCGGAAACTGGCCTATCGCCTGAACCGGGCACGGGGATACAAGGCGGTGTTGGTGCGCACGGGCGATTATTATGTCGCCCACCGTAAACGCACCCGCATTGCCCGTGATCAGCGCGCCGATCTTTTTGTCTCCTTGCACGCCGACGCGTTCGAAAGCCCGGAGGTGAGTGGTGCCTCCGTATATGCATTGTCCGACCGCCGCGCGTCGAGCGAGACGGCGCGATGGCTGGCCGACAAGGAAAATCGCTCCGATCTCATCGGTGGAGTTGGTGAGGTCAGCCTGGATGACAAGGATGATCTGGTCGCGCGGGTGTTGGTGGATATTTCGATGGATGCCAATCTCGCGGCAAGCATCGAGGTAGGCGAGAGCGTGCTGAACAGATTGGCTGGCGTTGCCAAAATGCACAAGTCTCGAGTGGAGCAGGCTGGATTTGTCGTGCTGACCTCGCCCGACATGTCGTCGATCCTCGTGGAGATGGGGTTCATATCGAACCCCAATGAGGCCCGCAGGTTGAATCAATCGAGCTATCAGGAACAGCTTGCCAGCGCTTTGTTCGATGGCATTCGAGATTACATGGGGCGCTCTGCACCGCCCGGTACGCTGATCTCCTGGCAACGCAATCAGCGCAAGGTGAACTACACCATCGCTCGCGGCGATACGCTTTCCGGCATTGCCAACCGCTATGGTACGAGCAGCCGGCGCATCCGCGAAGCCAACAACATTTCCGGCGACAACATACGCATAGGTCAGGTCATAGTTATCCCCGCCGGTTGAGCATTGAAAAAACGCCGTGGAGTTAAAAACACCGACCCCATCTGAGACAATAACCGCATGACCTCTCGAATCCATGTGTTATCCGAGTTTGTTGCAAACCAGATTGCCGCGGGTGAGGTGGTTGATCGTCCCGCATCCCTCGTCAAAGAACTCCTGGAGAACAGCCTCGATGCCGGAGCCGGCCGCATCGAGGTGCAAACGGAGCAGGGTGGCGTCAAACGGGTATTGGTTCGCGACGATGGGCTCGGGATTCATCCCGACGACTTGCCCCTGGCACTCGACCGCCATGCCACGAGCAAAATTACCGGCGTCGAAGATTTGGCGAGCGTGGCGAGTCTTGGATTTCGCGGTGAGGCGTTGGCCAGCATCGTTTCGGTCGCGCGGGTTCGAATTGCCTCATTGGCACAGGATCAGGAGATGGGTTTTGCCGTCGAAGTGCACGGTGGCATGGCGGTGAAGCAGGGTCCGATTGCACATCCTCCCGGCACCACGGTCGAGGTGTTGGATCTTTTCTACAATACCCCTGCGCGACGAAAGTTTCTGAAAACGGAGCGAACGGAACAGGGTCACATCGATCAGGTTGTGCGGCGGGTGAGTCTGGGTCACTTCGCGGTAGGTTTCGAGTTGCTGCAGGGAACCGGCCGGGCACCGCTCCTGTTACCGGTTGGGAAGCCGGAAGTTCGATTGGCACGGGTGTTGAGCGAACCGTTCGTGGAACATTCGGTAGCGCTGGATGAGCAGCGCGGTGGGCTGCGATTGTCGGGTTGGGTGGGTTTACCAACCCACTCGCGGGCACAATCCGATCAACAGTATTTCTACGTCAACGGCCGCGTGGTTCGCGACAAGCTCGTGGCTCACGCCGTTCGCCAGGCGTATCGCGATGTACTCTTCCATGGCCGACATCCGGTATTTGTACTTTATCTCGAAACCGATCCGGCGAGCGTGGATGTCAACGTACACCCCACCAAACACGAGGTGAGGTTCCGGGACGCCCGCTCCGTGCACGATTTCATTTTCGGCAGCTTGAACCGGACGCTTCGCGGGGTGCGCCCCAACGCGGAACCCGCCGCTGCGAGCCGGGACATTCGCGAGCATGGCAGTCGGGATGATTTTGCCCCCCGTTCGGTGTTTCTCCCGTTGACGCAACCGGACTCCGGGTTGTCGACCCATGGGGGTGTGCGGAGTGTGTCGGAGGCCGTCGCCGGTTATGAGGGTGGTGCAAACGCGCTTGTCCAAACCGGCTCGTCCACCTCGGCGCAAGCGGATGTCCCGCCGCTCGGTTTTGCGGTTGCCCAGCTTCACGGCATATATATCCTGGCTCAGAACAGCGATGGTTTGGTTGTGGTGGACATGCATGCGGCACACGAGCGCATTACCTACGAAAAACTCAAAATGCAAACGGTCAGCGACGGTGTAGCCCGGCAGACGTTATTGGTTCCGATCGTCATTAACGTGAGCGAAGAGGAAGCCAATCTGGTGGACGATCTGGGGGACGAGCTGCGTAACCTTGGCCTGGTGATCGATCGTAGTGGCCAGCAGAGTGTGACGGTTCGCGAGGTACCGGCGCTGATCGCCCACACCGACGTTGAGCAACTGGCCCGGGATCTGTTGGCCGATTTTGTCGAATACGGCTCGAGCGAACGGCTCGAGACCGGCCGGGACGATCTACTATCGACAATGGCATGTCATGGCTCGGTCCGAGCCAACCGGCCGCTCACGATTCCCGAGATGAATTCGCTGTTGCGCGAAATGGAGCAGACGGACAATGCCGGGCAGTGTAATCACGGCCGCCCGACCTTTTTAGTGCAGTCGATGAAGGATTTGGACCGGCTGTTCCTGCGCGGTCAGTAACGCTCGTTCATTTAATAATCCAGGCTAATGCTCCCCGAACGAACCGTGCTGGCGCTGATTGGTCCCACCGCCGTGGGTAAAACCGCTATCGCGATCGAGATAGCCCGGCGGTTGCCCATATCGCTGATTAGCCTCGATTCGGTGATGGTCTACCGCGATATGGATGTGGGTACGGCAAAACCATCCCCCGAGATCCTGCAGGATTACCCCCACGCGTTGATAAACATCCGCGACCCGCGCGAGACATATTCTGCCGCCGACTTTGTCGCGGATGCCGACCGGGAGATTCGTTCGGCCTGGCTACAGGCCCGCATACCGCTCCTGGTAGGCGGGACGATGTTGTATCTGCGAGCGTTCCGGGAAGGTTTAGCGCGTCTGCCACGGGCCGACCCGGCAACTCGAGATCAGATTCTGGCGGATGCCGCGCGTTTGGGCTGGCCGGCCCTGCATCAACGTCTGACCGAAGTCGATCCGGTGGCCGCGCAGCAGATTCACCCGAACAACCCACAACGGCTGCAGCGGGCGTTGGAAGTGTGGGCGCTGACGGGGAAGCCTATTTCCCAGTGGTGGCGGGATCAGGGTTCCGTTGGGGCCGTACAGCGGTTGGACTGTGAACTTCGTGAATTTGCCATCTTGCCTGACGATCGGTCCAGGTTGCAGGGACGAATTGCCGAGCGGTTCGAGGGGATGTTGCAGGCCGGGCTCAAAGCCGAGGTGGAGGCGTTACGCCAACGGGGTGATCTGCATCTCGGCCTTCCCGCCATCCGCGCCGTGGGCTATCGCCAGGTATGGGAGTGGATGGATGGCTTGATCGACGAACCCATGATGCGGGAGCGGGGCATCTCGGCCACCCGGCGGCTCGCCAAGCGTCAGCTCACCTGGTTGAGGAGTTGGCCGTGGGTGTCCGCACATTCCTGGGGGGCGGCCGCCACGCTTGCCGGGGAGATCTGCCTTGAAATCTCTTGATTGGGTCGCCATAGTTGTTTTCACCCCTGGTTGAGCGCGGCTTGATTGAGCCGGTAATCGGAACAAGCAGGAGAAAAAACAAAAGGGGCCAACTTAACGTAACAAAGAGATGCTGTTTCGATGATGTCTGGACAACAAGAAGGTCAACGGCTTGCTCTGACAGCGGCGTCGTCGATGCCGCGGTCTGGAAAGCCTCATAAGGAGATTGCCATGTCAAAAGGGCATTCGCTACAAGACCCTTACCTCAATACTTTGCGCAAGGAGCGGGTCCCGGTATCGATCTATCTGGTTAATGGTATCAAGCTGCAGGGACAGATCGAGTCGTTCGATCAGTTTGTTGTACTGCTGCGTAACTCGGTTAGCCAGATGGTTTACAAACATGCCATCTCGACCGTCGTACCGTCGCGAAACATCCGGCTATCCAATGCGAGCGCAGAAGAAACCGCGGAGGCGGAGGCGGAAGCTGAAGGCTGACCAGCGCAAGTCGTACAGGTAAAACGGTTTATTCGTCGTGGGGGTCGTGGGGAAGAGTGTCATTGTTTTTTGAACGTCCGGATGCCGGTCGCAAGGCCGTGCTTCTGCAGGTTAATTTCAAAAGTGACTTTGCCCGCAAAGCCATGACCGATTCCGCGGATGAGTGCGGTGATCTCGCTCGCACGGCGGGGGTGGATGTGGCTGAGATAGTGACCGCCAGCCGCACAGCGCCTCATCGGCGATCTTACGTGGGTGAGGGTAAGCTGGTTGAGCTCGGTAGCCGCCTCGCGGCGCATGGAGCCGACCTGTTGGTGGTCAATCACGAACTGTCCGCAACTCAGCAGCGCAACCTCGAGCAAGCGTTGTGTTGCCGGGTGATGACCCGCACGGAATTGATCCTCTGTATATTCGCCGAACATGCCCGCTCCTACGAAGGGCAGTTGCAGGTGGAACTCGCCCAGCTCAAACATGCCCAGACCCGTCTGGTGCGCGGCTGGACGCACCTCGACCGCCAGAAAGGCGGCATCAACCTTCGGGGTGTCGGCGAAACCCAGCTGGAGCTCGATCAGCGGATGTTGAGTGAGCGAATGAAAGCGGTGCAGAAAAAACTCGGCGTGGTGGAGCGCCGTCGCGGACAGGGCCGCCGCCAGCGCCGGCGCAGCAAAGTACGAACGGTTTCCCTCGTCGGTTACACCAATACGGGTAAATCCACGCTCTTCAACGCATTAACCCAGGCTGGTGTCGCGGTCGAAGACAAGTTGTTCGCAACGTTGGATACCACCATGCGTCGCCTTGCCATTCCCGGCGTGGGAGAGGTGGTTCTCGCCGATACCGTTGGTTTCATCAGCCACCTGCCGCACACCCTGGTGGAGGCGTTCAAGGCGACTCTGGAAGAAGTCACGGGTGCCGATCTACTGCTCCACGTAGTTGATGCGAGTGATCCGGACAACCACGAGCGGATTGCGGACGTCAAAGACGTGCTCAAAGAAATTGGTGCTGAAACGATACCGACGCTGATGGTGTTCAACAAAATTGATGCGCTGTCGACGCCGGGCGATTGTGCATCCGATGGTGGGGTATGGGTCAGTGCTTTGCGTCTCAGCGGGCTCGAAGATCTCGTTCGAGCGGTGGGCGTCGAGTTTGGTGTTACCTCGCCCACCGAAGTGCTGTTGCCTGCCGAGGACGGGAGGACTCGGGCATGGCTTTATGATCTGGGCGCGGTAATTGCCGAGCAAATCAATGAAGACGGCAGCGTTGCACTCACCTTGCGTGCCGATGCCTATCTCCTGGAAAGGTTGAGCCGATTGCCAAAAGTCCTGTTGCAGACCGTTGCAGGCCAACCTAGAATTTATCCCTGACAGACCCGAGAACCCATCGACGTGATTCTCGAGGCAAATTGAACACGGAGCAGCAGCAGATGGCTTGGAATGAGGGCGGCGGCAAAGACCCCTGGGGTAGCCGGGGTGATAAGGGTCCGCCAGACCTGGACGAAGCGTTTAAGAAGTTGCAACGGCAGCTTACCGGCATATTTGGCGGTGGGGGCGGCGGCAGCGGTACCGGCAAGGGATTCAGCGCCGGCATGATAAGCGTAGCGCTGGTGCTGGCTGGAATCGTTTATGTCCTGTTGGGGGTCTATCAGATCGACGCTCAGGAGCGCGGCGTGGTCTATCGGTTCGGAAAGGTCCAGGAGACCGTGGTCCTGCCGGGGCTGCACTGGAATCCACCCATCATCGATGTTGTCAAGAAGGAAAACGTCACGCGGGTCAATTCTCACAGCCACCAGGCTTTGATGCTTACCGAAGACAATAACATCGTGGATGTGAGCCTGACCGTGCAGTACGTGATCGACAATGCGGTCAGTTATCAGGTCAACGTGGAAAATCCCACCATTAGTCTGACCCACGCGACAGAGAGTGCTCTCAGGCACGTGGTGGGTGGCTCCAAAATGGATTCCGTAATCACCGACGGACGTGCTCAGATTGCGTTGGAAGTGCAGGAACGCCTGCAGTCATATCTGGACCGCTACGGTACCGGCATTCTGGTGAGTAAGGTAAACATCGACGAGAGTGCGCCGCCCAACCAGGTGCGTGACGCCTTCGACGATGTCCAGAAGGCCAAGGAAGACGAACAGCGTTATATAAACGACGCGAGTGCTTATGCCGAGAGCATCGTCCCCACGGCACGTGGTGAAGCGCAAAAACAGCTCGAGCAGGCGTCCGCGTACCGCGATCGGGTGATTGCCCGTGCCACGGGTGAAGCCAGCCGTTTCGAGAAGTTGTTGACCGAATATCAGCTCGCCAAGGAAGTTACCCGCGACCGTCTGTATATCGATGCCATGGAGCAGGTACTTGCGAACAGCACGAAAATTTTGATCGACGTGGAAGGTGGTAACAATCTGATGTACCTGCCGTTGGATAAGCTGGCCCAGGCCGGTGCCATTGCCGGATCTGCAAGTTCCCGAGAATCTATCCGTAACATAGCCGACGCCGTCGCGCGCGAACTCAACGATCGCGCGGCCGGCAGCCGGTCGCGAGATAATCGCTAGGATCCCTTATGAATTTTCGCAACATGCTTTTTACCTTCATCGCGGTCATCGCGATCCTTCTGGCAGCGAGCAGCGTTTACTCGGTTCACCAGACCCAGCGTGCGATCCTGCTGAAGTTCGGCGCGGTCAGCCAGGCCGATGTGGCGCCGGGGCTACATTTCAAGATACCCATCGCCGAGGAGGTCAAGTATTTCGACGCTCGGGTTCTTACCCTGGACTCGCCTCCCGAGCGCTACTACACCCTGGAAAAAAAACCGCTGATCGTCGATTCGTTTGTGAAATGGCGGGTGGTGGATGTGGAGAAGTTCTACACCGCAACCTCGTTTGATCAGATTCGTGCCAGGCGAATTCTCCAGGAGCGGGTGAACGAAGGGTTACGCAACCAGATCAGCCGCCGAGACATGCATGAAGTGGTGTCCGGCGAACGCGACCAACTCATGGCCGAACTCACCTCGGAGCTGAACCGTGTCATGCGCACTGCCGCTGGCATCGAAGTAGTGGACGTGCGCGTCAAACGGATCGATTTACCGACCGAAGTGTCGTCGGCCGTTTATGACCGGATGAATTCCGAACGGCAGATCGAAGCCCGCCAGTATCGCGCGACGGGTGAAGAACTCGCCCTGGGCATCCGTGCCGACGCCGACCGCCAGACCGTTGTCATCGAGGCAGAAGCATACCGCGACGCCGAACAGACCCGCGGCGACGGCGACGCCCGCTCTGCCTCTATTTACGCCGACGCTTACAACAAGGATCGGGAATTCTATACGTTCTATCGAAGCATCAACGCCTACGTGAACGTCTTCAGCAACAAAGGCGACATGCTGGTGCTCGATCCCTCTAACGAATTCTTCAGATATTTGAAGAAAGATACCTGACTTATCATTGATGGTTGGCTCGAAGGAGTGCTCGTGGATGGACGCCTGGGGCGTACCTGAGGTGTACCCACTGCGTCTGCACCACGTAGGTGTCGATTTATCGAAGGAAAGTGCGACTACTGCCTCGCAAGACGACCGGAGAAATTCCCCGAAGGGCATTTCTTGACAAGAACCAGGTAAACCAGTGAAACACCAAAATTGGCGTTTACCCGATGGGGTAGATGAATTGCTGCCGCCTGCAGCCTGGGCGCTGGAACGGATTCGCCGTACGGTGTTGGATGTGTTTCACGTCTGGGGATTCGACTATGTGGAGCCGCCTCTCATCGAGTATCTGGATGCGTTGCTGGTGGGTTCGGGGAACGATCTCGATCTGCAGACTCTCAAGGTCGTAGATCAGCGCAGCGGGCGAATGTTGGGTATGCGTGCCGACATGACCTCACAGGCTGCCCGCATTGACGCACACAGCCTGCAGACCAACGAGGTGCAACGGCTGTGTTACGCGGGCACCGTGGTCCATGCCAATCCTCAGGCGGTGTTGGCATCCCGGGTGCCGGTGAAAGCGGGTGCGGAAATCTTCGGATCCACGTCCCTTGCGGCCGATGCCGAAGTTGTTGCTCTGCTGGTCGAAGTTCTG
>JAPUJX010000174.1 GCA_027295975.1 Gammaproteobacteria bacterium | reverse complement strand
TGTTCCTGGCGGCCGAGGTGTTGGCTATCCGGCGTTGGAAGCTGGGACTGACCGTGTGGGAACGGGCAGATTTGCACCAACGTGATCCGCCTCCCACCGGAAATACTCCCGGCACCTGAACGTGCAGACCCGGAAATCATTCATCGTGCCACCCCATCGCCTCCATCAACGGCGTCAGGTGTTCAGCGTAACGCTCCCAGCGTTTTACGCTGGTGCGGTACAACGGCTGACGCACCTGCAGGTTGCTGGCCGTGGTCACCGGGCGCTGGGTTGCATGAGGCTTCAAACAGGCTTCGTTCCAGGGCAAATCGAGTTGGTCCAACAACGTCCTGATAGCCTGTTCCGGTTGCTCAACCAGTTCCTCATAACGGGCGTCAACCACCGGCGTGGGTAAAACTTGCCGCCAGTGCGCCATGAGACGCTCATAACCCCGATAGTGGTGGCCCAGATGCCCGAGATCGTAGGAATACTCCTGGCTCGTGCGAAATCGTTGAAAGTAACACGACAGGCAGGTATCCAGAGGATGACGTCGACAATTTACGATTCTGGCCTGGGGGAACATCAGATGAATCATGCCCAGGAACAGGTAGTTCTGCGGCATTTTGTCGACGATGTGTTGCGCTGTCGCGCTGATCGAACGGATACGGCGGAGATAGGAGTCGGCAAATCCCCGGATGACCCGGTCGGAAAGCATCGAGGCGTATTCCGGGAACCCGTTCGGGGAACCGTTCGGCGAGCCGGAATTACCCGGCACCTGTCGGGTAATCGCCTGGATGATGTTGGTGATGTCGGGGAGTTCACCGGCGCCGTATACCTCGGGATGACTGGCCAGTATCTGCTCCACCAGGGTTGTGCCGGAGCGGGGCATTCCGACGACAAAAATAGGGGTTCTGGTTTCACTGTTGGCCGCTTCGTGCCGCGCAAACAGGCCCGGCGAAAAAGCCTCCATGATGCGACCAATCAACCGACGGTGTTCATCCGGCTGGTAATGTACGTCGCGTAATGTATTGCCGCGTTGGTAGTGGGCGAATGCCTTGTCGTAGTTCTGGGCATCGTCATACATTTTACCGGCCGCGAAATGCAGAAAACATCGATCTTCCAAACGGAGTTCGTCACCCTCGATCAGGGTCTCGATGCTGGCGAGGGTGGGGTCGGCGGCGGCGAAGGTTTTGACCGCCGCCAGATTGAAATATGCCTCGGCATAATCCGGCTTCAGCCTGATGGCTTCTCGATAGTGATTCTCTGCTTGTTCGAAGTCACCGATGACCCGGTAGATTGGTCCGATGTTGTGGTGGATCTCGGCCGAGCTTTCATCCAGGGTGATGGCTTTTGTCATCAGCGCCAGCGCTTCAGGGTAGTTCCCCTGCCGGGACCGGGTGATTCCCAGCAGATTGAGTACATGGGCGTTGTCGGGATGCTGGCTTATGAGCTGCTCGAAACACGTTGCGGCGGCATCGTACTGACCAGCCTTCAACAGCTGGATGCCCTGGTTCTGCAAAGACTGGCCCACAAAATACTCGAGTCTTCGAACACCGGGAGGATAACACCGATAACCGGCACCTGAAGACCCGGGAAACCGGGGTCGGGTATCGCCGTGATCGAGTTCAGGGATTCGTCGTGCCCCGATGGAGGCCGTATTTGACGGAGTGGGGATGTGCAAAGCCCAGAATTCAATCGTTTCCGGCTTTAGCAGGCTCATATATTGGTTGCAAACGCCCCACAATCGATCAGCGAATTGATAACGAGCGCACAGTGCGTTTTCGGGCGGGGTAATAGACTGTCATCGTCAAGGACTACTCAATACAGCCGTATGGAGCAATCGACAGCACAGTCACAGACCGGCGAGAGTCGGCGTGCTTATACCCGCCAGGAAATTACCCTCAAAGCGTTGGTACATCCGGATACCGGCCGCTCGTGGTTGTGCAACATCAAAGACTTCTGTCGAGGCGGCATGTTCCTCGTCAGCGAAGGAGTCGGTTCCCTTCAGTCCTCCGGTTGTAATCCTCAGCGTGATGACGGAGTGGGCATCCACTTCACCGTTCCCACGGTGGAAGGCGAGCAACAATTCCGCCTGCAGGCGCGCGTCGCCCGGGTCACCGCCGACGGCAACGGAATCGGGGTCTTTTTTCCCGATGGGATGGACCAGCTTGCGTTGGATACGCTGGAGGAATTCGCGCCGGCTGCCGGTGGCGGACCAGACGACGACCAGGCCGTCCAGAGCGCGCAGATCATCGCCATCCCCGAGTTCAAGTTCAATCCCGATGATGCCGGCCAATTGCTCGGGGAGCTCCAGACCATAGTCACCGATGCGGTAGAACAAATCGGTAAGTCGTTCTTCGAAGACGCGGACAAGGATCTGCTGGAGCATGCAGGTTATGCGTCTGATGCAGATCAGTCACGTTATTTTGATGCAATGACCGATCTGGGACAGTGCAAAGATGGAGTGACAACGGCTTTCTCCCGCGCCATCGAGGATCATCTGGAAAATACTCTCGATGCCGCGGTTTCGTTGGATCAGCAACCTGACGATCAACCCGCGGGAGCGACCTCGGGTCTCGCGCTGGTCAATATTGGCCAGTTCGAGTCATGGCTCGTGCTTGCCGAGATCATCTCCAAGTTGGAGTTTCGCTTCGATCTCGAGTTGGAGGAGATGCACGCGCAACTCGCACTCATCGCCGGCCCGTGGCGCAACAGAAAAACACTCCCGGTGGGACCTTCGGTTGTGGCAAGGGCGTTCGACGAAGCGCTGAACTTGGTTCAGGTAGATCAGGAGGTCAAACTTCTGCTTTATCGCACCTTTCAGGATGGTTTAGTACCTCAGCTCGAAAAACTCTACGACGCGATCAACAAGCTGCTTGCAGACTCGGACATGTTTCCACTTCTGGATGAACTCCTGGCGCAACAACAACGGATATCCTCCCCCGCAGTCGGCAAAGGTCCCACGGCATCCGGAGATGTCGAACCTCCGCAGACCGCGGCGGAAACCGATGTTCCCGGCGCGGAAGAGGCGCCCTCCAATGGTCCCGCGGCCACGCCGATCAAAGGCAATACACCCGACCGACAGCGTAACATCGCCGAGAGTTCTTACGCCGAAGGTTATACCGCATCGACCCGGGATGTGTTCGAGGCGGCTACGACGTTACTCAATCTGAAGGACCAATCCCGCCGCGGACTCGGAACCGGTCAGGGAGAAACCGACGCGAACCCCGAAACGTACTCGCCAAACGAGGTCACGGATGCCTTGCGCGAGCTCCAACGGGAGCGAAGCGGTACCCCCATCGAGACCAACGAGATCCGAGACCGGCTGCTGAATCTGTTGCGCTGGAGCGAGGATGGTGCGCAAGACAAGCGCATCGGCGATTCGGAAGCCGATGCGATGGACGTCGTTGGAAATCTCGTCACCTCGATTCGCGAGGACAAGCTCCTCCCCGAGGGCGTGAAGGACTGGGTCAAACGTCTGGAGCTCACGCTAACCAAGCTCGCGACCCAGGATCCAGGATTTTTCGCAAACCAGTCGAAGCAACCCCACCCGGCCATGCAGGTGCTCGATCAGCTGGCAAAACTCGGTGACACCCTGGACAAAGGTGACGACGTCAATCTCGAGTCCGGGGGGAGCGAAGTGGACTCCCTGATGAGGCGCGTGGTAGACGAGTTCGACGGCAATCCCAAGATATTCCACGAGGTGCTCGAAGAACTGAACCCGTTGGTGGATCGTCAGACACGCACCTATCAGGGCAACCTCCAGCGAACCGTGCGTGTATGCGAAGGGCAGCAGCGTCTGTCGTCCGCGCGGCGCGACGTTGTCGACGAGGTGGAGCAACGCCTCAGCGGTCGCCAGTTGCCGCAACTGATCCTGGAGTTGCTGAACCCGGGCTGGAGAAATCTACTCGTTCACCACCATCTGCGTCACGGCCGGGACAGTGAATCCTGGAAACAGAATCTGGAAATCCTCGAGCAGCTCGTTGATCATCTATCCGGAAGTGTCGAGCCGGGGAGTCCTGACTACGTGGAGGCGTCGGAGCTTCTCAGTGCGGTGGAAACGGGGCTCACCAGTATTTCTTTCGAGCCAGTGCGGCGAGCCCCGCTGCTGCGTCGGATTTCCCAGGCACTCGCCGGTAGCGGTGAAAGGGATCTGGTTAAGCTCGAATCCGGCGATTGTGCCAGGGCGTTGGGCCTTGAGGATCTGGTGCCGGAAACCGATCCTGCATCCGAGCATGACGATCCGGCAAGCCAGGGTGAATGGAGTCGATGGCTCGACCAGGCGCGTAGTCTCAAGGTAGGCGATTGGCTCGCTGCGACCGACGACAGCGACGGTCGCGAAATCCTGTCGCTGGCGTGGATCGGAGAGGAACATGCGAACTTCATTCTCGTCGACGCCAAGGGTCTCAAGGCGCGAGAGTTTACCCTGCGCCAGCTCGTGCAATCGCTCATGGATGGCACCGTCGTTCGTCTCGACGAGTTCAATCTTCC
>JAPUJX010000173.1 GCA_027295975.1 Gammaproteobacteria bacterium | reverse complement strand
CGAGCGGCGCGTACGCGAATTCCGGGATTGCCAACCGAGTACGCAACGATGCTGCGAGACGAGTTGAGCCGAAAAGGCGATGAGCTTGCCGAGTGAAGTAGACAAGTCCAATCCTGCGTGGTGTCACCTTCACCCCGCCGTGCTCCTGTTTAATGCCGGAAGAATCCTGCGTCGACTGCTCGTGCCATTGATCATCGGCGGAGTCGCCGTGTCACGGCGGGAAGGTGGCATGGGTACGTTCATCGTAGTTTCCGCCGTCATCTCCACTTTCGGTTTTATTTCCGGTTACCTGAGCTTTCGGTACCGGCTGACGGTTGCTGGCATCGAAATACGCGAAGGTGTTTTCACGCGCCGCCATCGCAACATCACCCTTACCCGTATCAGCCACGTCAATACCCACCAGAACGCCCTTGCACGCCTCATCGGCGTCGTACGCCTGGACGTCGAAACCGAAGACGGCGGCGCCGGCGAGATTTCGTTTTCAGCGCTTTCTCTAACTGCGGCTGAACAGATCCGTCAGCACATTGGCAACGTCGGCCCGGCGCGCGAAGACGAACGCATCATCTACACGGCAACTTTGCGCGACCGGGTGTTTGCCGGTGCGACAACCCTTCAGGTCGGGGGAGTAGTGGCGTTTGTCCTGTTGGCGTGGCGTTATGTTCGACGGGCGCGTGGGGAGGAGAATGCCGATCCGGGAGCGAGTCAAGCGCTCCTGGGTGAGGTAATCACTTTCTTCAACGAACTGCTCGTTGCGATCTCGGCGTCCCCGACCCTCATCGCAATCAGCATCGTCGTAACCCTGCTGGCGATCTGGGGTTTCAGCATCGTTCTCGCCATTGTGCGCTGGTACGGTTTTCGCATCATCGAGCAGGGTGACGAACTTCACCTGCAAAATGGCGCGCTCTCACGAAGCCGCACGAGCATCAAACGCGGACGCATCCAGGCCGTCGAGGTTCGCGCGAGCCTCCTGCGCAACCTTCTCGGGTTCGTTCAGATTGCCCTGGTGGCTGCAGGGTCCGGCAGGCGCGATCGTGCCCGATCACGCATCTTCATCCCGATTACCTCCACAGACAGCGCGCGCGGCTACTTGAATGTGTTGTGGCCGCAAACAGGTGACAACCTACAATGGCAGCCGATTCACCCCTACCATCGAACCCAGTACATCACCCGCGGGCTTTTGAGGCTCCTCGTTTTTACCCTCATCACCGCCGGCCTGGTCACTTTGAACCCCGGGACAATCATCGCGATAACAACAATCTTCGTGGTGTTGGCGCTGGTAACCTGGCGTACCGCCACCCCGAGCTTTTCCCAGACCGGTTTCGCCCTCACCGATGAATATCTGCATGTGCGCCAGGGCGCCGTCAGCCCGCGGCGCTGGATAGTCGCAATCTCCCGGATTCAGGCGGTCATCCTGGTCCAGAGTCTCTTTCAACGACGCCATGGCGTCATGGACGTGGTGATCGACGTGAATGGTCTGGCCAACAATCAACGCATAGAAATACCGAACCTCCCCCGTGCACAGGCCGAGAAAATGCAGAGACAACTCACCCCAAGGGGAAATGTCATGACCTCCTCTGGAGAATCGCAAAGTGCCGTCAATCGGTAACGATATCGGCCCGCACCCGCAGTCTGCTGCTCAGCGGCAGCGGGCCGAATAGATGAAACATTGATACGTCAGCGGCATCTCCACCATAGGCGATCGCAACACGCGCCCCGCTCAGGTCTTTCTGGGTGGGATCAAACGCATACCAGCGATTTCCAACGTAGGCTTCAAACCAGGCATGCAGGTCCATGGGTTCCAGCCCCACAAGATAACCCACCACGATTCGCGCCGGGATACTGATACTTCGGCACAAGGCAATCCCGAGATGCGCCAGGTCACGACAAACACCATGGCCCTGTTTCCTGACTTCATCCGCGGAGAGAGGAATTTCGCTGGAACCCGGCACATATTCAACGTTGTTTCGAATCCAGGCAGCGACTTCGTAAACCTGGTTATAACCCAGGAGGGTGTCGGCGACGATATTTCTGGTGACATCACCCAACCGGTCCGATTCACAGTACCGCGTCGGTATAAGGTAGCGTAGAACGTCGATCGGCAGGTCTTGAATGTTGACAAACGGGGCACCGGGAGACTCATCCATATATTCTGCCGTTTCAACCTCCGAAGAAGCGTGAACGGCAAATTCCGCCGCCGGTGCGACAAACCGCTGACACGAGTTGCCAAATACGTCCGAATACTCGTCCACCTTTACCCGATGAGAATAGCTGAAGGTCTCCTCCAACACCTGTTGCAAGCCACCGCTCAGTGGCTGCAGCATCAATATGAGCGGTGTTTCAACTTCGAAATGAATTTCCAGGTCACTGCAGACGCGAACACGCATTAAAAAGTCCGATCAGGTAATTCTCATTAGAGTTCTGCCGATGCAACGAGCAGGTTGCAAAGAGTATCGTTGTGTTTTCAACTGGTCCATCACCCAATTCGGAGGAGTCATGAAAGCGCTCAACCTGACCATTTTCACCTGGCTGTCGGTCACGGGTGGATCGGTATTCGCCGACACGCCGTCAGCCGATGAACCGAGAAAGATCGAATCGATCGGCGAAGTTCTGGACGAGTTTCACAACGCGGCCGCCTCGGCCGATTGGGCCACCTATTTCGATCTCATGAGTGATGACGCGGTATTCATCGGAACGGATGCATCCGAGCGTTGGACTAAACCGGTATTCAGGGATTATGCCGGCAAAACCAACGGATGGGTTTACACCCTGAAAAAGAGAAATATCAACCTGACCCCCGGGGGCGACGGCGCCTGGTTTGATGAAATCCTGATCAGCCGCAACTACGGCACCAGTCGCGGCACCGGCGTCCTGATCAGAAGCGAGAGCGGTTGGAAAATATCTCAGTATCACCTGACCTTCCCAATCCCGAATGAACTCGCCGCCCGCATCACCGACGAGATCAAACGTTACGAGGCTGAGCAGACGCCCTAACGGCGCGGGCGTCTGCGTTCGTACGGTTTTGCCGTGCTCATGTCCATAAGCCGCTCAGCTTCCCCTTCCAGGTCTTCGTAGGTAGCCTCGGTGCCAAGATCAACCGCTTCGTTCACATATAACTGCGAGCGGAAGAATCGACCGCCCGCCGCGTGAATCACGGCGCCATTTGGCGCCTCGTCACCACACATGTAGAGTACCGCCGGGCTCACCAATACCGGCGCACGTTCCGGTGGCGGTTCGTCGATGTCGTCATCCCGACCCGGCACCGTGTTGGTCATCCGGGTCGCCGCCCCCGGACCGAGACAGTTGACGTGGATATTGTGGGAAGCGCCTTCCAGCGCCAGTACGTTCATGAGACCGAGCATGCCCATCTTGGCGGCACCATAGTTCGACTGGCCGAAGTTGCCGAAAATTCCGGACCCGGAACTGGTAAACACGATCCGCCCGTAGTTTTTCTCGTACATGATCGGCCAGGCTGCATGAGTCACGTATGCGGTACCGTCCAGGTGCACCTGTAAGACGATGTCCCAATCATCCATGGTCATGTTCTTGAACGACTTATCCCGCAGGATTCCCGCGTTGTTCACCAGAACGTCGATGGTACCGAAAGCTTCGACGGCGGTGTCGATGATCCGTTTGGCACTTTCGGGTTCAGCGACCGAGTCTTTGTTCGCCACCGCGGTGCCACCCAGCGCTTTTATCTCCTCAACCACCGCCTCGGCGGCATCGCCGGAACCTGCTCCGTCGACGGAACCACCCAGATCGTTCACCACAACTCTCGCGCCGCGTTTTGCGAACTCCAGGGCGTGGCACCGTCCCAATCCACCACCCGCTCCCGTTACCACTACAACTTTGTTTTCGAAGCTCATGATAGTTTTCCCCCATTGGTTAGCCAGGCTAGCCTGATCACAGGTCAAATACGAATCTTGCGCCGCTCACGCCGGGTAACGCAACCAGACAGGGTCCGTCAGCATGAGATAAAAGGGGTCAGGCCCGGTTGATGTTGCACAAGCCAACGTCAGCCGGGATGATGAGTAGTCGGGCAATAATCAGGGGGAAACATGAGCCACGTCGATCGAAGGCTTTCGGCCGCAATAATAATCGGGATCATCATGGCGCTCATCGCGGTTGCCTGGCTGATGTTCAAACCCGCCGACCCGGAACAAACCTCCAGCGAACCGAGTTCGGCTGCAGAAACTTCGCTAACCGCCAGTTCAGCGGCACCCATCCCAGCCATGGTTGACGACGCCCGCATCAGTCAGATAGAGGTCAACGAACCCGGTGCCTGGCTCACCTATGGGCGCAACTACGAAGAACAGAGATTTTCGCCTTTGACCCAGATCAACCGGGAGTCGGTTTCGGGTCTCGGTATCACATGGTTCAAGGAACTGGACACCTACCACCCGGTAGAGGCGACACCCCTGGTCGCCGACGGTGTCATGTATTTCACCGCGCCCTTCAACCACACCTACGCGCTGAATGCGGTTACCGGGGAAGAACTCTGGCACTACGACCCTGAAGTGCCGGGAGAAACCGCGCGTGATGCCTGCTGTGGGGTGATCAGCCGCGGGTTGGCCCTGTACAACGGGAAGGTATACATCGCCACGCTGGATGGGCGGCTGATTGCGTTGGGCGCCGCCAGCGGCACCCCGATCTGGGAAGTCGACACGCTGATCGATCGAACCCGGCAATACACCATCACCGGAGCACCACGCGCCGCCTCGGGAAAAATATATATCGGTAACGGTGGCGCCGAATACGGCGTGCGCGGTTATGTTACCGCCTACGACTCGGAAACCGGCGAGCAGGCCTGGCGGTTTTTCACCGTGCCGGGCAATCCGGCCGAACCATTCGAACATCCAGAAATGGAACTTGCCGCCGGGACGTGGAAAGGCGGCGAATGGTGGGAGATCGGCGGCGGCGGCACGGTGTGGAACTCCATCGTGTACGACCCTGACTTCGACAGTGTCTATCTCGGTGTGGGCAACGGCACGCCCTGGACACGGGTAATCCGTTCCCCCGGCGGGGGCGACAATCTTTTCCTTTCCTCCATCGTCGCCCTCGATGCCGATCCGGGAAAAATGAAGTGGTATTACCAGACCACCCCCGGCGACAACTGGGACTACACCGCCGTGCAGGACATTATGCTGGCGGATATGGAAGTCGACGGGACCCTGCGCAAGGTGCTCATGCAGGCACCTAAAAACGGTTTTTTCTACGTAATCGATCGCAGCAACGGCGAGTTATTGAGAGCCCACGCTTATGCGACCACCACCTGGGCGACCCACGTGGACATGGCAACCGGCAGACCGGTCGAGAACCCGGATACCGCATTTGCGGAGCAGGCCCAGTGGGTGTTGCCAGGACCATTAGGTGCACACAACTGGCAAGCGATGTCATATGACCCGGGCAAGGGACTCGTGTATTTCACCAGCCACGATCTTCCCTTTCTCTACGCGATGCCCGAGGAATATCAACAGACCGGTATATACAAGCGCAGGCTCGGAGCATGGAACACCGCGGTGGAGTTCGGGCGGCTGAATCAGATGATGGAAGCCGAAGAGAACCTGCCGGAAAGCAAAGGATATCTGAATGCATTCAATCCGCTCACGGGTGAAACAGCCTGGTCGGTGGAACACGTCGTTCCCTGGAACGGCGGGGTCGTGGCCACGGCGGGAGGGCTCGTTTTCGAAGGTGATGGTGCCGGCAACTTCACCGCCTACAACAGTGATACCGGAGAGGTTTTGTGGCAGCAGGAGATGTTTACCTCCATCGTCGCCCCACCGATCACTTACGCCATCGACGGAATCCAATATGTCGCGATTCTCACGGGCTACGGTCATGGTTTCGGTCCGATGAGTGCCAGCGGTCGCTACGGCAGCATCGGTCGAATGGTCGTATTCAAGTTGGGCGCGGACACCAGTCTGCCAGCGCCAGTCGAACGAGACATGACAATTCCGATCCAACCCCCCATA
>JAPUJX010000172.1 GCA_027295975.1 Gammaproteobacteria bacterium | reverse complement strand
AGGGGAACGATGGAGACCTGACCGAGCAGATGCTGAAGGTCTTCGGCAACGAAGCGGACGACGTGTACCTGACGACGGGCCCCATGTACCACTCCGGTCCCGGCGGGTTTCTGAACATCTGCCAGGCGCTCGGCAATACGGTGGTTCTGCAGCATAAATTCGATGCGGAACACTGGCTGAAGCTGGTAGACAGCTATCGCGTGACTTGTACATTTGCGGCGCCAACCCCGATCCGTCTGGTTACTCAGCTTCCAGAACCGGTACTTGCAAAATACGACACCTCGAGCATGCGCCGGATGATCGCAAACGCCGCACCCTGGTCCTTCGCCTTGAAAAGGGCCTACCTCGAGCGTTTTCCCAAAGACTCGCTATTCGAGGTTTACGGCTCCACCGAACTCGGGGTAAATACCATCCTCGAACCCCGCGACCAGCTGCGTAAACCGGGTTCCTGCGGCAAACCGTCTCCCGGGATGGAACTCAAACTCATCGACGAAGACGGAGATGAGGTCACCACTCCAAATACGCCTGGCGAAGTTTACATTCGCAGCAAGAACGTGTTTACCACATACCATAAGGCACGAGAGAAATACGAAGAAGACAGCCTGGGCGATTTCCACACGGTGGGTGATATCGCCTACTTCGACACTGAGGGTTACTATTACATCTGCGACCGCAAGACGGACATGATCATCTCCGGGGGGGTGAACATATATCCGGCAGAAATCGAAGCCGCTCTCGAACAGCACCCCGACATTCTGGACATTGCCGTTTTCGGAATTCCCAGCGAAAAATGGGGAGAAAACGTCCACGCCGTATTGGTGGTGAGCCAGGGTACCTGGTTGGAGGAGGCCGAGGTACAAGCGTTCGCACGCCAATATCTGGCAGGGTACAAGGTACCGCGATCCATCGAGTTCGTCGATGAGGTCCCTCGCACCGGTTCCGGTAAGATATTGAAACGCACCCTCCGCGCTCCCTACTGGCGAAACCAGCACAAAAACGTCTAGCCTGGATTCAACCTCCGAACCGACGTTCGGTGAACGCGACAAGGCGATCCAACCCTTCTTTCAGGCGCGGTAGAGAATGCGCAAAACACAGGCGAAAATGGGTTTCGTTGCCGGGGCCGAACGTATACCCGGGGGCCAGACCGACATCCGTCTCTGCCAGCAGATCTTTGACGAATGGCAAAGAATCCGTGAGTCCCGCGACGCTTGGAAACACATAGAACGCGCCTTCCGGAGAGTCGTAGTTGAACAGTGGGTGTTGCCCCAAAGCCTGATCGACAAGCCTCCGACCGGCGAGATACTGAGCTTGAAGCTCGCGGACAAATCCATCTCCCTGTGCGAGTGCTACCTCTGCGCCCAGCTGAGCAAACACCGTGGCGCCCGTATTGAAACACTCCGACAACGCCGTCCAGGCAGTGACATGACGTTTGGGCGCCACCACCCAACCGATGCGCCAGCCCGTCATCGCCCAGGCTTTCGAGAAGCTGTTTATCACCACCACCGGATCTTCGTCTGTTGTTACTTCCAGAAACGAAGGGGCTTTGTCGCCATCGAAAACGGTGCGATGGTATACCTCATCCGCAATCAGCAGGACGTCGTTATCACGACAGAACGACACTAGTTCACGCTGCTCCGCGGATTTCATTATCCACCCGGTCGGGTTGCAGGGAGAGTTCACGAAAATTGTTCTGGTGTCCGAGGTTACCGCATCGATAATCTCCCGCGCGGAGAGCTGCCAACCCATCGTCGTCAGCCGCTGCCGTACATAAGACAGGCGCGCGCCCGTGACGCGGAACACTGCCTCGATATTCGGCCACACCGGGCCGACGATGAGCGCACGATCACCCGTCGTCAACGCCATCTGTGCCGCGATGGTCACTCCAAGCATTGCCGAGCCAGGCACGCTGATTCGATCGGGGTGAATGTCGAGATCGTAAAGATCGTCGAGGTACCTTTTCAGAGCCTGGCGTAACTCGATTCGGCCGCGCGTGTGGCTATAAAAGGTATGGCCGTCGTCCAACGCCTGTTTTGCCGCTTCACGGATAAACGCGGGCGTTACCACATCCCCTTCGCCGAACCACAACGGAATTACCTCGGGATCAATCATGCGGGTGAATGCAATGCTGGTGATGCCGTTTTGTTCTATCGACTCGATTTCTTCGCGGAACGGTCCCATGGCGAACCTGAGTTGAAATGAGCGCCTACTTTAGGCGACTATCCACGGCAAGGGGAATCAACCATGAAAAAAACACTCCTGCTGCTTGTCCTCCTGCTCACCGTGCCCGCTTTCGGCGAAGATTACTGGAGCCACCGGGTAAGTATCGACACCGACGTTCCCTACGGTGAAGACTCCTCCCAGGTTGCCGACATATACACCCAGGGCCAACGCGTGGGAGAGCCAACCTGGTTCGTGCCGAGCGACAAACCGCGTCCCACGTTGCTGTGGATTCACGGCGGTGGCTGGGTGGCCGGAGACAAGAGCAGCCAGTTTCCCCATACCGTACACTTTCTCGAACAGGGTTGGGACGTCGTCAATATCAATTACCGGCAGGGTCCCGGTACCGCGCCACTCGCGGTCGACGACGTGATGTGCGCGTACACATGGACGGTGGAACACGCGCGCGAAATCGGCGCATCACCCGATCGCATCGTGGTGAGCGGGGCATCTGCCGGCGGGCATCTGGCGCTGATGGTGGGGCTGCTGAACAGCACCGGCAGTCACCCCTGCCGGGCGAACACACCTCCCCTGGCGGTCGTGAACTGGTACGGCATCACCGATATCGAAGTTGTCGAGTCGTACCTGGCGCAACAGCGTCCCAGGGGCAACTACGCACTTTCGTGGATCGGCGCGAAAAATCGAATTGCCAAAATTTCAGCCGACTACTCGCCCATGTCCCACATCACCGACGACGCACCGCCCATCATCACAATTCACGGTACCGACGACAGCGTCGTGCCTTACGATCAAGCGGAGGCGTTACATTCCTCCCTCAGCACCCCCAATCGCCTCGTCACCCTCACGGACGGAAAACACGGCGGGTTCAGCGATACTCAGTATCAAGAGGCGATGGCTTCGATCTTCGAATTTCTCGCTGAAAACGACTGATTTTCGGTTAGCGGCCTCCTCAAGGTACCCGGTGGGCCGCGGTTCGATAATCTGGACTTTTAAGTACCGCCGCCAACACGATAGAGTGCGGCATTGGAAAATCAGCCGGAGAAGACCGATGACGCGTCACTTCCTGTCGATCTTATTACTCGGTGCGTTGGCTCCTTCGGGTCAGGCCGTACCCGTGGACAACTTCGTGCTGTTGGACCACCAGGGCAACTCTCACGAACTCTATTATCAATCCGACGCAAAAGCCGTGGTCATCATGGTACACGGCAACGGTTGCAATACGGTGCACGAAGCACTGACCGAATTCAAAAACCTGAGGGATCGATACGTTTCCAAGGGGGTGCGGTTTTTCATGATCAACTCGAACCCGGCCGATGACCGCACCAGCATCCGGAAAGAAGCCGAGGACTGGTCCATCGACATCCCGATCCTCAATGACGAAACCCAGATTATCGGCGAATCCTTAGGCCTCACCCGC
>JAPUJX010000171.1 GCA_027295975.1 Gammaproteobacteria bacterium | reverse complement strand
CTCATAATCGTCCGGCAGGCCACCTTGTTTCTTGGCAAGACCCGCTTCTTCGAAAGACAGGCTATAACGTCGCTGAATTTCTTCGGTGAGTTGCTTGCCTCCAAACAACTGCTCGCGTGTGTAGATCGATTTGTCATCGGCCAGCACCGACAGGGTTGTCATGGTTGCGCCAACATCGATGATGGCGACAACGAGATCCTCGGGGTTGCTGCCAAGCTGCGGCTTCAAGATATCGAACGCGCGCTTCATGGCGTGAGCCTCTATGTCGACGATCACGGGTTTGATGTTGCCGATATCCAGCACCGCTTCCCGCATTTCGACGTTTTCTTTCCGACACGCCGCCAGTAACACCTCGACCTGTTCCGGATTTCGCTCCGAAAGACCCTGCACCTCGAAGTCGATGGCTACCTCGTCGAGGGGATACGGAATGTACTGATCAGCCTCGACGGTGATCTGGTTTTCCATTTCTTCGTCTGTCAGGGAAGCGTCCATTTCGATGGTCTTGGTAATCACGGCGGAACCGGCTACAGCGACGGCGGCTTGACGAGAGGAAGTCTTGGAACGACTGAGCACTCGTTTAATCGCTTCTCCAACACCGTCGATGTCGCTGATGTTCTTTTCAACCACCGCATTGGGTGGTAGCGGCACCACCGCGTAGGACTCCACCCGGTAGCGATCACCGTCTCTCGAGAGTTCGAGGAGCTTGACCGAAGTAGAACTTATATCTAGTCCAAGCAAGACGTTGGACTTATTTTTAAACAGGCCAAACACGGTAAATTTTCCTTACTAGCGCGGGCACTTACGTCCAATTCATGCTATATAACATTAAATACTACGATCGCTATGCGCGCAATCTGTTCCCTGTAACTAATCCGCATCATGACACCACGGTACCGACGCATCATGGCCGCTATTATGTGGCTCGGCCTTTCTACTTTATGTGCCGCAGTGCTCAGTCTGGCGGGCGTATACCTTTATCTGAACCCTCAGATTCCTTCAGCGGAGAGCTACCGCCACGTCCAGTTGGAAACGCCCCTGCGAATTTATACCGCGGACGCTCAACTCATCGCGGAATTCGGGGAACGACGTCTCATCCCTCTCAGCCTGGATCAGGTACCGGAGCTTTTCAAGCGGGCTCTGCTGGATACCGAGGACAAACGTTTTTATCAACACAACGGGATCGATTTCATTTCGCTGTCGAACGACACCTTTGGTCTGCTGAAAAGCGTGTTGTTCGAGGGTAGCCTGGGACCCGGAGCGAGTACGATTACCATGCAACTCGCTCGCAACGTTTCATTCACGCTGGAGCGAAAATTCCTCCGGAAATTCAAGGAGATGCTGCTTGCGCTGAAAATAGAGCAGGAACTTACCAAAGACGAGATTCTGGAACTCTATATCAACGTTGTGCCATTCGGGAAACGCGCTTACGGGCTTCAGGCTGCCTCTCTCACCTACTACGGTAAGTCGATCGAGGAACTCGATCTGGCCCAACTTGCCATGCTCGCCGGAATTCCTCAAGCCCCGAGTGCCGGTAACCCCATCAATGGCCCGGAGCGAGCGCTCAGGCGCCGCAACGCAGTTCTATCGCGTATGCTGGATCAAGGCTCGATCACCGTTCGCCAATACCAGGCTACGATCGAATTACCAATCACCGCACGCATCCACGCACGAGAACTGGACGTACCGGCGCCGTTCCCCGCCGAATGGGTGCGAAGCCAGCTCCTCGGCCGATTTCCCGATCTATACTCCGGCGGTTACGAGGTAGTTACGACACTTCGCGGCAACCTGCAGGCAACCGCCAGGCGGGCTTTGCGCAAAGGTCTCATGAACTACGACCGCCGCCACGGGTACCGCGGTCCCGAGGCACGACTTGGCGAACTCTCAGTTGAACAGTACCTGCAGCGTCTGGGCAACACCGCCGTTTACGCAGATCTCATCCCCGGGGTGATCACCGCGGTCAGCGAAACCGAGGCGCAAGTTTTACTTGCCGATGGGCAGAATATCGTAATGGACCTGGCAAGCGTCGCGTGGGCACGGTCTTATCTGGGTGTGGACGAGCGTGGCCCCGTGCCGAAGTCGGTTTCCGACGTTGTCCAACCAGGCAATCTCATCCGGATGCAGTTAATGCCGTCAATCACCACGCCGGAGGGCCAGCTCGTAACGCAATGGCGGCTTGCCCAGTTACCCGAAATCCAGGGGGCGTTGGTTTCGTTGAATCCGCTAACCGGCGCCGTACTCGCGCTGGAAGGAGGCTTCGACTTCGGCATGAATCAATACAATCACGCCCTCCAGGCAGCTCGCCAACCCGGCTCCGGGTTCAAACCGTTCGTCTACTCCGCTGCTCTGCATCACGGAATAACCCCTGCCAGTATTTTCATGGACGCGCCTCTCGTGTGGGACGACCCTCTTCTGGAGTCACAGTACCGCCCGGAAAACGACAACAACCGGTTCAACGGGCCCACACGGCTGCGTGAAGCCTTCTACAAATCGATCAATCTGATCTCCATGCGCGTTCTGCTCAAGGTAGGCGCAGGCAACGTCATGGATTACGTGAGCCGTTTCGGTTTCGACACCGCAACGTTTCCGCGCAACACCCAGTTAGCCATCGGCGGCGGAACGATGGCAATCACTCCAATCGATATGGCAGCCGTTTACAGCGTTTTTGCCAACGGCGGGTGGCAGGTGCAACCCCATATCCTGGACAAGGTGTTGAACCTGAACGGTGAAACCCTGTTCCAGGCGCGGTATCCCCAAATCTGCGATCCGTGCAACGTCGAAGAACCCTCACAAGACCCGTTGGAAGAGCCCAAGAACCTGGAAGACCTCCTCGCTGACAACAACGATATCGATACGGAAGATACCCGGGACCCGGAGAAGGACGAAGATACTCCGCCAATCATCCCCGCTGTCCGGGTGATCGACGAAAATAATGCCTACATCATGCACACCATGTTGCGGGATGTGGTTCTCAAAGGCACCGGCCGTCGTGCACGCAGCCTGAAGAGACAAGACCTGGCCGGCAAAACGGGTACCACCAACGATGCGGCCGACACCTGGTTCAACGGCTACAATCCCGACGTCGTCACGACCGTCTGGGTTGGATTTCCCAACCACCAACCCCTTGGTTCCAGCCACTACGGCTCCAACACGCCGCTCCCTATCTGGATCGACTACATGGCGGTGGCGTTAGCCGGTCGAGCGGAGCGGTTCCCCGATCAACCCGATGGCGTGGTCGCCATGAAAATCGATCCAGTCAGCGGCAAACTCGCTTCACCCCGGCAGGATAATGCGATATTCGAATATTTTCTCAACGAACACCTGCCAAAGTCGGATATCGCCCATCTCCCACCGGACGAAACCACCGGTGAGGAGATCAGACCCGAGGATATTTTCTGAGCTTCACCGGTATCGTGGACCGTTCATTGAATGATCTTGATGTGGTCACCCGCACGGGGTTCCCCGTTGGGGTGGTGGCCGTTGAGTACGCGGAGTGTTTCTTCCGGGTAGGACTTCAGCGACGCTTGCTGCGACAAGGTAAGGTAACTGTCTGACGGACGTGCAACGACAACTCGAATCCGTTGGTTGTTGGCGACCTTTAGATCCGCCGCCGTCATCGCCCGGAACGATTCAACCGTATCGCGCCACTTCTTTTCGAAAGTTGCGAGATCTCCCAACGGACCCACTTCACCCATGAACATGTAGACCCCACCGTCCTTGTAGATGATCGCGATCTTGCGTCCCTGAGCGTCGCCCCCGGCTACCTCGATGTCGCCAATGAAGGCCGGGTAGCCGTTCACTTCGATGGATTCTCCGTTCGTCACGTCGTCGCGTTTGAGTGTTTTGGTGACGTAATCGGCGGGGCTCTCATCCCCGTCTTCCGGGGATTTCATCGGTTGTACGGTGATGGATGAATCCGAGCTACCCGCACGGGGTTTGCCAGTCACCTGGACGGGGGTGTTGGAGATGAGCCATTCATCCGGG
>JAPUJX010000170.1 GCA_027295975.1 Gammaproteobacteria bacterium | reverse complement strand
TCGATACTGATAGCTTTCATTGCCTCTCCTAGCATGATGCCACCTCTTCGCGTATGTAAAACAGCATACTTTGGGGGTCCTGTGCATTCGGCATCAACTTTGACGATTATTCCGGAAATGCAGCGCCCGCATAATCGTTAGGGGTCTTTCAGCCCGCAAAATAGTCACAATGCGCTAAGGCGCAAAATCGGACTAACCGATGTAATCCTATGAATTGGCGTGCTCTGCCAGCGCGACCCCCGCCGGCTACCAGCCCTCGCGTGTGTGGACGACGCCGATTCGGAATGTCTTATGCGCGAGCGTGACCCAATGGGGAAATATCGATGAATTCTCGGTTCGTAAAAACCACTCTTGTCGTACTCGGTGCCTGCCTCTGCTCGGCAGTCCTATCAAACGATTCCCAAGGTGACGTCGGCCGTCGATGGGGACTTATCCAGAGTTATGACGGGCAGTTCATTGTCCGCGGACAGGACGACCCGGACTCGCCAGAACAGCCGTTCGATCCCGATCAGCCGTTCGATCCCGATCAGCCATTTGATCCCGATCAACCATTTGATGGTGGACCCGATGATGTGTTTGGCGGCGCGCCTAGCTTTGGAGAGTTGGCCTTGCAACAGCGCGATGTGAGCGGCTTCTCGTTTCCAGTGCGCGCAGTTGGCACGGATTCAATTTCCGCCGTTGATGTCAAAACAAATCAGCCATTGGACCTTGGAAGTGCGCTCCAGCAATCCAACCGGGTCCAGTCCGTCAGTACGCAACGCCGCGGGGCGAACTCGTTAGATCCGTACATTCGCGGTTACCGTTCCGGACAAATCTACACGCAATCAGGTGGTTCGCAATGGCTTTCGGTACGGCGAGACTTGGACTCGACGCTCAGTAAGATCGATCCGTCGCTGATCCGTGAGGTGACTATCATACCGGGCCCCTATGGCCTGCGTTATGGGCCAGGATTCTCGTATATCGACGTCTCGATGCTCGACGCGCCCCGATACTACAACGGTTATGAATCTCACCTACGCGTCGGACACACGACGCGGACAAACGGCGGGCAGAACTACGGTCGGGTTGCCGCCTACGGCGGTGGCGCCGATTGGGGATACATCCTCAGCTGGGGCGGCCGCAAAGGCTCGGACTACGAGCCAGGCAACGACGCACAGCACGCACAGATTCCGTCCAGCTACAGTACACAAAACTGGATGATGCAGTTGGGTTATGATTTGTCCGCAGATTCACGAGTCGAATTTCGCTACGAGCGTCTTGACGATTCGGATCACGAGTACGCCGCCCAGATTTTCGATATCAACTTCATGGGCACCGACGCGGTCAACCTCTCGTACATCTCGCAAGACCCTTGCAACTGTAGCACGCTTACCGTTGATACCTGGTTCAATTCGACGCGTTTCACTGGCGATACGACCCGAGCTGGCAAGCGACTGCCCTATCCCGTAGTCGACCGAATTGAATTTGCGCTTGATGACATTGCAGGGATCGGTCGCGGAACAACAGATCTCTTGGGATCAACGTTTGGCGACTTGTCTTCGACAGGTGCCCGTGCCGTGAAAAAGTACGGACACGATCAGGAGATCCAGGTGAGCCTGGGGGCGGATGTTCGCTTTGTCTCCCAAAAACTGTCCGAATCCGTAATTATAATGAACAACCCAAGCATTACCGATGTTGATAGGAATATGCCTAGGTCAGAGATGGTTGACCCGGGAGTCTTCGCCGAAGTAGAAGCGCCTTGGCTACCATGGCTCACGACTCGTGTTGGTGGACGACTTGATTGGGTTCACACGACCGCAAGGGCGAGTGACCTGCGTGCCGGTTCACAGATCGCAAGTCAGCAAGCGTTCTTTAGCCAAGACGACACGCTCTTCGCGTTCTACGTCCAAAACGAAGTGCTGGTTTCACCGGAAATAACTCTTAATCTCGATGCGGGACATGGTCAACGAGTGCCAAGTCTGGTCGATCGATATGCCGATGCGGTTTTCCTCGGCATCATGCAGAGTGGCTTCAACACCGTCATCGGCAATCCAGACCTGCAGACGGAAACAGCCTGGCAGATCGATGCCGGCATCAACGTGGAATACTGTGGATGGAGTGGCGGAATTCGAGCATTTCACTCCTGGATTGACAATTACAATCTGTATCAAGGAGAACTGGTTGCTGACCCATCGGGCGCTCGCATCTTGACGGCGACAAATGCCGAGATGGTGACACTCACAGGGTTCGAATCGTATCTGGAATTCCCTGTGACGGAGAGAATGACGGCGTTCGGTACGCTAAAATACTTGGAGGGCCGCGATCGAGACATTCAAATCGGTGCCCCGGGTTCCCAGCCCCTGGTCGATCAACCGTTATACGGCATCGTACCGATGGAAAGTCGACTCGGCCTGCGCCTCGTAGATTGCTGCGGAGGTGAAAATTGGGGCCTCGAATTCGCAGCACGCATCGTCGACAACCAGGATCAAATCGCACAGCTCCGCCAGGGATCGGTTTCAATCGTCGGACTTACACCACTCGAGGAGGCCACGCCTGGCTTCACGACCTTTTACGTCCGCGGATATTGGAACCCGACCGAAACGTTGAGCATCGTCGGTGGCATTGAAAATCTGTTTGATCGAGCCTATCAGGAACACCTGGACCTGAGGTTACCTGCAGACCCCGCCTTCTCTCCCCCCGACCCGCGTGCCATCGCAACGCGCGTCTACTCTCCCGGCATCACGCCGTACTTGGGAGTAGAATGGACCCGTTGATGGCTCACGGCAGCTACTTCATGCAAGTTTTGGCGGAAGTAACGATGCCGAGTGTGGCTGGCTGGGAGAGCTCTCCCCAGGGCATTGGTCTCTGCACCAATTCGGAAACAGAAAACACCGGTTTGGTTGGATGAAGATTGCCCCACTTCCGTCACCTCTCCCGCTTGGAGATCGTACAGCTATTAAGTTGTTGGTTTGCAGCGGTTTGCACATCATGTCACCTCTCCCTTGGGAGAGGTCGCGGTCTCAGCCGCGGGAGAGGGTCTTTTTTGGGTTTGAAAGAGTGAAGTGGTTTGCACTGATTAAAGTCGCCCTCTCCCGGCCGCTACCGCG
>JAPUJX010000017.1 GCA_027295975.1 Gammaproteobacteria bacterium | reverse complement strand
CAGCTCCATCGCTGAAAAGCGGACGATGATTAAATCGCAGGATCGGAAAGTGACGGTGAAACGGCAATGTGAGCTGGTGGGATTGGCTCGATCTACGAGTTACTACAGGCCACGGGGCGAAAGCGCTAAGAACTTGAGCTTGATGCGACGGATGGACGAGATTTACACCGATCATCCCTTTTACGGGGTGAGGCAGATGACGCGCGTTTTGAGGCGTGAAGGAGACCGGGTAAATCCCAAGCGGATTCGCCGATTGATGCGCTTGATGGGGCTGGAGGCGCAATGCCCCAAGCCGAACCTGTCCAAGCCAGCGCCCGGGCATAAGGTGTATCCGTATCTGATGAAGTCCATGAAGCTCGATGGGCCCAATCAGGCTTGGTGTGCGGACATTACCTATATCAGGCTCGAAGGGGGCTTCGTGTATTTGGTTGCGATCATGGACTGGTTCAGTCGCAAGGTGGTCGCCTGGGAGTTATCCAATACCTTCGATACGGCCTTCTGCCTGAAATGTCTGAAGCGGGCGGTGGAAACGCACGGTATACCTACGGTGATGAATACCGATCAGGGCAGCCAGTTTACCAGTGATGCCTGGACCGGGGGAATTGAGCGCCTGGGAGTGGCCATCTCGATGGACGGTCGTGGACGAGCGTTGGATAACGCCTTCATCGAACGGCTCTGGCGAAGTGTCAAATATGAGGAAGTCTACCTACGAGAGTATGGCGATCTGCCGGACTCCCGGCGACATCTCAGTGTCTACTTCGAGTTCTACAATCACCGCAGGCCCCACAGCTCACTTGGTGACCAAACACCGGCCGAGGCCCACGGGGAACCACAGCGCAAGGAGGCCGCATGAACGTAATCACTCGCACCGGGTTCTTGCCCCTTCCTCCGACGAGTTATAGATACCCATTCTCGGAAGAGGCAAGACCCTCACCATCCAGCCATTTTCATATACATCTTAACCCTCATTCTTGTCCAACGATGGGGGAGCACTTCAACCAGGACATCAATCTTCTTCACTCTCGCACGAAGATCTGCTCGTGCATGACGGGGCGGCTCCAGCCGCGGTAGACGGTAGCGGCGGTGTTCTCGAGAGGGACATTCCCCAGACGGCGGTTGGCACCCCAGACGGTATACTGGGAGCCGATGCCGATAGCCGGGATATTCTCGGAATATAGCGTTCGCGCCCGTTCCATGAGCTCCCGCAGCCGGCCGGGATCGATGGTGGTTCTCGCTCGCATGAACAAAGTATGTGCCTCCCTCAGCCAATCCGGCGCCTCGCGGTGCGCGTTGCGGTGCCAGAATGGTCGATTGGGCGAAGGAATGGCCCAATCCTGCAGCCGACTGAGAGGATCGGCCGGTCCCTCCTGGGCCCAGATAAAGACATCGAAGGTGCCGTTTGTGCGGCGCGGCCAAAGGATGTCCCGACGGGCCGGGTTGAGGTACACTTTCACGCCGATCTCGCGCCAGTGGTCGGCGACCAGTTCGCACAGATGGACATCGCTAGGGGCGTTGCTACGCACGTCGATGGCGAACTCGAAACGTGATCCGTCGGCGTGCTCCCGGAAACCGTCGCCGTCACCATCCCGGTAGCCCGCGGATTCCAGGAGGGCTCTCGATTTTTCCAGATCGAATTGGGAATACTTCAGGTAGTCTTGCCGTGAGAAGTAAGGGCTCACGGGCGCGAATGAAAAACCGCTCGGTTCCAAGAGACCGTTAAACACGACGACATTGATTTCCTCCCGGTTAATCGCATGGGATAGCGCGATGCGGACTCGCCTATCCCGAAAAGCGGTCCGCAATTGGGTTTTCGGGGTGTCCCAGTTGAGATAAAAAGCGGGTCCCCGATCCGGCCCGGTGATCCGCAATTGGTAACGGCCTTCTTTTTCCCCGCTTCGCAGGACGGTCGCCATATCGGGCTGATAATACCGGCCGAAGAGATCGATCTCCCCGTTGATGAATTTCAATTGGATCATCTGGGGACTTTCGTGGACGGTGAAAAGGACGGCATCGGCATAGGGCAGTTGGTTGCCGGCGGTGTCTACTTTCCAGTAATAGGGATTCCGTTCGTAGCGGAGCCGCTGGCCGCGGATCCACTCCACGGGAACCCACGGCGCCATCAGCGGGGTGCCGGGTTCCATGATGCGACGAGTCCGGGTGGTCCGCTCCCTGAAGATGGCGTAGGTGGAGGATGGATTGTACTTCGGATGGAACCTGCCGTAGGCATGCTTCGGCAGGGCCGCGAATCCAAAGCAGAACCTATTTAAGATACGGCCGAGGGGTTGGATGGAAGTGATCCGCAGGGTCACCGGATCGACCGCGGTAAACTCGTAGAGCTGACCACCGGCGGAGAAATTCGTCTCCGGCACCCCCTCGTTCGGGTCGCGGGCATCCTGGTTACATAAGACATCGTAATACCAAAAAAGGATGTCATCGACGGTGAAGGGCGCGCCGTCGGACCAACGCAGACCCTTCCTTATCTTTATGACAATAGCCCTCCCCTCATCCTCAAAGCGGTAACTCTCGGCGAGATCCGGCTGGATGCTTTTCGGGAGCGGACGTTCGTATTCAAAGAGATTTTCCTCGATGGTCTTCGAGATTCCCGCCCGTTGGATGATGTCGCCGGTGAGGGCTCTTCTCAAGGTACCGCCATACCGTCCGATCTCCGCGACGGGGCGGAGCACGAGAGGATTCTCCGGCAGACGCTGGGAGACCGGGGGAAGCGCTCCGCGGGCCACCATTTCCGCGAGGCTGGGGGCTTCACCGAAGGCGCGGCGCTCGAGGATGGCGGGGTCGAGGGTGGAGGGAGCGGTGGATGCGCGCGCCACCGCCTCCGTGCGCGTTTGATCCGGTTGCGATGTGTCGGCGCCGGGTGGGGAGTCGCGCTTGAGGCATCCGGCACCGATGGTTAAGGTTAACCCGCAGATCGCCAGAATCCTCCACCCGCGACCTGGATGAAGTGTATTCACAGCGCCGCATCATGCCAACGCCCTGTTTGCGATGGCAACGTGAATCCCGACACAAGCAGACCGGGCTAACAGCCTGTCGGACGGTTTCGTGCGTGGAAAGAGCTGGCTGGAAGCAAAAGGCTGTTTGCCGTGCCGGGGACGGCGCGGCCCACCCGGGCATGCAAGGTCGAGGCTTGTCCCTCGACTTCGCGCAGGAAAATAGGAAAGCGACCGCTGACTCGCAAAATTGTTGACCCGAGCCTCAGCACCCATTTTGGAAGTATACTGTAAGGAGAGGCCGATGGGAAAACTTGAAAACCGGATCGCCATTGTAACCGGGGCGAGCAGGGGCATAGGAAAGGCTATGGCTCTCGCCTTTGGCCGTGAGGGGGCAAAGGTGGTGGCCACTGCTCGCACCACTGAATCGATTGAAGCCGTTGCGGACGAGATCAGACGCATGGGAATGGAGGCTCTAGCTGTGACCGCAGACCTGAGTCTTGAGAGCGACATTGAGCGGATCGCGCACGAGGCCCTGTCCCGATTTGGACGGATCGACATTCTGATCAACAATGCCGCTATCATCCATCCTCGCATCGACTTGGTGAATTTCGACTCCGGTATGTGGAGGCAGGTGATGGATGTGAACCTCACGGGGGCGGCACTGCTCACAAAGGCTGTTTTACCCTGCATGATTCAGAACCGGTTTGGCAAAATAATCAACATCGCGAGCATCGGCGGTCGAAAGGGGGCCAAGAGCCGCAGCGCTTATCGGGTAACGAAAGCCGGATTGATCAGCCTGACCGAGAGTGTGGCCGCCGAAGTCAAGGACCACGGTATCGACGTGAACTGCATCTGCCCGGGTGGCGTCGATACGGAGGGCTATCGAGAGGCGTTCGGGAGCAAGGGTAGAGAAGAGAATCCGAAACTGATGAAACCGGAAGAGATTGCGGCATTGGGCGTGTTTTTGGTATCGGAAGCCAGCTCGGCGATCACCGGTACTGCCGTCGATGCCTTCGGGGGAACGAACCCCATTTTTGGCTGAGAAGGACCCTCGGGGATTCGCAACTGCCGGAATAAAACTGGATCGAGAGATGTCCAACCGCTCGACGATCACGAACCTGCTTTCAACGGGTCAGGACGACGCCCTTGCAATTGCTGGAAACAATCGCGAGGGACTCACATACAAGGGCTTGCGGGAGCAGGTTGAAAAGACTGTCGCAAGGATGAACGGGCTGGGTATCGGCCGCAACGACCGTGTGGCCATCGTCCTGCCGAACGGCCCGGAAATGGCGGTGGCATTTGTCTCGATTGCCGCCTGCGCGACCACCGCGCCCCTCAATCCCGCCTACCGGAAGGGGGAGTTCGAGTTTTATCTGGCGGACCTCCGGGCGAAGGCGCTTGTAGTAGAGCAAGGGAGCACCTCACCCGCAGTCGAAGCCGCGGGCACGCTCGACATTCCGCTGCTCGAGATGGCGGTTAACGAAAGCATGCCGGCGGGGCTGTTTGAAATCGCACCTGGCCAGGGCATGGTTGCGGGAGAGGCAGTTTCTCCTGGGGGACTGGCCGGCCCTGAAGACGTGGCCCTGGTGCTGCATACCTCGGGGACCACGTCTCGACCGAAAATCGTGCCGCTGACCCATCGAAACATTTTCGCCTCCGCGAACAACATCCAGCGGACGCTGGCGCTGACGCCGAGCGATCGTTGCCTGAATGTGATGCCGCTGTTTCACATCCACGGCCTCATGGCGGCGATTCTATCGACCCTGAGTGCGGGAGCCAGTGTGCTCTGCACACCGGGCTTTAATGCCTTGAGGTTCTTCGCCTGGTTGGCGGAGGCGAAACCAACCTGGTACAGCGCGGTGCCGACGATGCACCAGATGATTCTGGGCCTTGCCGGGCGGAATCAGGAAATCATCGATGCGACGCCCCTCCGCTTCATTCGCTCCTCCTCGGCTTCACTGCCCCCACAGGTGATGCAACGGCTGGAGGAGGTTTTCAGTGCGCCTGTGGTCGAAGCCTACGCCATGACCGAGGCAGCACACCAGATGACCTGCAATCCACTGCCCCCTGGCCGGCGCAAGCCCGGTACCGTGGGTCCCGCCGCTGGCCCGGAAGTCTCGATTATGGATGAGCAGGGCTCGTTGCTCGCGACCGGTATGGTGGGTGAAGTGGTCATTCGTGGTCCCAACGTTACCCCGGGTTACGAGAATAACCCCAAAGCCAACACCGAGAACTTCACCAATGGCTGGTTTAGAACCGGTGATCAGGGCGTTACGGACGAGGACGGCGATCTGACCATCACGGGACGCCTCAAAGAGATTATCAATCGGGGCGGCGAGAAGATCTCCCCGCGCGAGGTGGACGATGTGCTGATGGATCATCCGGCGGTAGAGCAGGTGGTTACATTCGCCCTACCGCACGAGAAGCTGGGTGAAGAGGTCGCTGCTGCAATCGTTCTACGAGAGGGAACCGAGGCCACTGAACA
>JAPUJX010000169.1 GCA_027295975.1 Gammaproteobacteria bacterium | reverse complement strand
TCTTGCGGCACTTTACGGGGAAGCACCGGCAGCCATCGAGACGGCCATCGCTGGATTCAACAAGCAGGTTGCGGTAGCGGAGGGTCACCTGACCGAGCGATCCTATCTCCTTGGAGATCACTTCACAGCCGCGGATCTGGTGCTTCTCACCTGTCTCGACTGGGCGGACGTCTACGACATCCCCCTTTCCGAGACGTTTCAGCCCTATCGCGATCGCATCCATCAACGTCCGGCATTTCAAAGCGCGCGCAAGTTGAACTTCTCCATCAGCCCCGGGGGGTGAACCACGGGAAGCTGCTAAAGTTTCAGACGCATCTCGAGGTTGCCTCGCGCGTAGCGCGCGTCCGTGTAGTGTTCAGTCGCGACGAACCCTGCCGATTCATAAAGCCCCACTGCCGGCGCCAGCCGGTCGTTGGTCAACAACATGATTTCCGATGCACCCCGATCCCGCCCGAACTCGACACAGGCCTCCATCAACAGGCGGCTCAATCCTCTTCCTTGAAACTCCGGCTTTACCGCCATCTTGGCGAGTTCAAAGACGTTCGGGGTATGCAACAACATGGCGGCCGTTCCGGCTACATCGCCATCCACCAGCACAAAAAATATCTGGCCTCCCCCGTCGATTATGCCGCGGGGATCCTCCAACGACTTGACGTCCTCCGCCTCGACCCTGAAGTAGCGCTCGATCCACTGATAGTTGAGTGCCGCAAAACGTCCCGCCAGTTCGTCGCGGAACTCGATGACTTCGGTAGTCAACCGCCGATCAGCCAATCGAGAATCCGGGCGTTTTCCTCCCGGGGGTAGGTGTGGGAGAGATCCGCTATTTCCCGGTAGGTCACGGCTGCTCCCGCTGCGGTGAGCGCCTGCTCGGCAACCCGCGCTATGTCGATCTCGAACATCCAATCCAACACTCCATGCACCAGATACACGGGTAAGTTCTTCAGCCGCGTGCCGCTGGTACCCTCCAACAGCAGCGGGTGGAAGCTTGCGGAGACGGGCGCCAGATGGGTAAATATGCTGTCTTCGCCTAACCCGTTCAGGAAAGAGAAGGTGCCGCCATCGGACATGCCGGTAATCAACATCCTGCTCTGATCGACCTGCCACTGCCGGCAGACATGAGCCACAATCGCTTCCAGGTTCGCGCTGTCCACGTCCGGGCCCATGAGCGACCAGGTGCCCTCTCGCGATGTGGGGCTGACGAGGATCACCCCCCGGGTGCGGGCATCGCGCAGCCACGTCCACAGAAAGCTTCGCCCGTGCCCGCTGCCGCCATGCAGGGCAACCACCAGGGGCATCATCTCGGTGCCATCGTAATACTCGGGTACGTACAGCGAGAAACCACCTCGTTCGGTGTACTCGTTGGCCGCGTGGATAATGCCGACCTCTTCCCGGGTCACTTCCGCAGCCGCGAGTTTTTCCAGCAGAGGTTGATTTTCCCGGTAATTTTCATTGAGAAAAAATCGGCTGACGGGCGGCAACATGAACGACACCGGATACAGGGCATCCACCGCCCGGGTGTGGTAACTCATCGCCCGGTACGCGCCCATGGCGGGATTGCGCTGGGTCGTGCACCCGGCAAGTCCGTCAAACGCCTGCAGCGCTTCAGCCGCCGAACGGGTCAGATGCTCGCGGTATCGTTGCAGATGGTCTGGCCATGGCACCGTATCAAATGTTTCGAGCCCACGGCGCAACGGTTCCTGAAACTGCATGATGTTCCCCACGACGGTGGTGAGATTCGGCGGATGCAGGTGGCGTCCCGCGTGGCTCAAGGCGTCCAGCGCCGTCAGCAGCGGCGGCACCAGTGCCGTGGTCGCGTTGAGCAGAGTCTCTGTTTCGTCTTCCTGGCTCATAGGCCACACTATAACGGGTTGGCTGTATGAGCTTCCATCGAGCCCGCGCGCACTTTGTATCGATCGGACACTTTGATTAAAGTGGTCGGTTCACGCCTGGATGAGGGAACTACGATGAGCGACTACGACCGTAGCAGCGAGGATGTGGGTAACGTACAACTGCTCGAGCACGTAAATCTCACCGTGCCGGATCAGGGTGTTGCCGCTCTGTTTTACGTAACCGGACTTGGATTCACCCGCGATCCGTACATCGACTTCGGTACGTTCAACATGTGGGTCAACGCCGGTGAGCAGCAGTTTCACCTGCCGAAAGCCACCGCACAGGTGTTCCGGGGCCATATCGCCATCGTATTACCCGACCTCGACGACTTGAAAAAGCGTTTCAAATTCATCGCGAAACCAATGGCGGATACTCTGTTCGCCTGGGAAGAAAGAGACGACTACATCGCTGTGACCTGCCCCTGGGGTAACAAGATCCGCGCTTACGGTCCGGGTAAGTTCGCCGACATGGACCTCGGCATACCCTACATCGACATGCAGGTGCCTCCCGATACGACACCGGGAATCGGTCGATTCTACAAGCAGGTGATGGGTTGCCCGATTGTCGAAGAGCCAGGCACGGTGCGCGTCCAGATGGGTTACAACCAGGAATTGATATTCAGCGAAACCGATGAGCCAATCGCCGCTTACGACGGTCACCATATTGCCGTTTACGTATCCAGCTTCTCCGGTCCGCACGGTTACCTGGCCCAAAGGCAACTGATCTCCGAAGAGTCAAATCAGTATCAGTACCGCTTCCAGTCCATCGTGGATCCGGATACCGGAGAAACGCTCACGGAACTGGAGCATGAGGTCCGTTCCATGAGCCACGCAATGCGTGGCCGGTCGCTGGTCAACCGTAATCCGTCCGTCAACTTCTTCACCTACAAGAAGGGTAACGAGCGGTTTAGCACCGCATGAAATTCCAAACCGGCTCATGGTAAATAGATGTCTGTAAACCGCGAATTGATCGGTCCCGCCTACCTGGCCGTGAAACCCTACTATCTCTCCCTCGGCGACGAAGTCGAATTGTTCAGGGCGGCGTATCGAGCCCGTTTGCCGGTACTGCTGAAAGGACCAACGGGCTGTGGCAAAACCCGGTTTGTCGAATACATGACCTGGCTTTTGTATCGCGAAGAACAGCAGGTGGATATCAAGTTGCCGCTGGTGACGATTTCGTGCCACGAGGATCTGACGGCTACCGATATGGTTGGGCGTTTCCTGCTCAAAGGCGACGAGACCGTGTGGAGCGACGGGCCGTTGACCCAGGCCGTGCGCAGCGGTGCTATCTGTTACCTGGACGAGATAGTCGAAGCTCGCAAAGACACAACCGTGCTCATCCATTCGCTGACCGATCACCGTCGCCTGCTTCCTATCGACAAAACCGGCGAGCTGGTTGTAGCCCACGACGATTTCCTGTTGGTGATTTCCTATAACCCCGGATACCAGAGCGTGCTCAAGGACTTGAAACCGAGCACCCGCCAGCGGTTCGTCAGCCTGACTTTCGACTACCCCGACCGGAACGACGAAGCCGTCATCATTGCCCACGAATCCGGAGTCGACATGGAAATCGCCGAGCGCCTGGCGGCGATCGGCGAAAAGGTCAGACACCTTCGCGAACACGGTTTTGAGGAGGGGGTGAGTACCCGCCTTCTGGCGTATACCGGCGAACTCATCAACAACGGCATCGCCCCGAGGCGCGCGGCGGACATCGCCATCGTCAACGCGGTGTCCGACGATGGTCATGTGCAGCAGGCAATCGCCGACATCGTTGATGCTCTCCTTCCCTGATCGCCCCACCCCCCCATGATTGAATTGAACGAGGTGGAGGTTAGCCTGGGATTATTCGCCGAAGGCATCGCCGGGCGATACTTCCACCTGAAACCCTCCAGCGAATTTACCAGTCGCCGTCTACGCGTGGCGGAAGATGGCGCCGCCATGACCAACGACACCCTCTACCTGCCGGAAATTCTAGCGACCGGCGAACGAGGCGCTTACCGGGTGTTGGTGATGCAGCAACTCGGTATTCGCGAGTTCGGCACGCTGCGCTTCTCCATCGCCATCGCCCGCCAACGAATCGCGGCGCTCGCAGACCCATCACCGGAGCCCGGTATTCGCGTGGCTGACTTCGAGCTGATGTTCAGGCAGTTCGAGCATCCCGGAGCCGTTCATGCGCTCTTCGAACTCTTCGAAGGCGCTCGAATAGACGCACAGGTGCAACGCTCCTATCCCGGCATGGTAAAACACTTCGCCCACTACCACGCCGAGTTGCTGGCAGCGCATCCTCCCAGATTCATCGACACTTTTTCTGCCCTCGTCGATGCCGGTCGGTGTTATCTCCAGGGTGCGGCCAGAACAAGTCTTGCGGAAATGGACGCAAGCGGTTCGTTACCGGAAACAATCGAACTTCTCGATCACGTCCGCGAAGCCGATACAGACGTTTACGATTCGGCTGCGGCGGCCATTCGCGTTTATGAACACTGTTCCCACCTCCTGCCTCAATGGATAGAAATCGAACCCCTCGAAAAACCCGTCGATTCACCTGTCAACTGGCTGCAACGCGAAGCGCGGCTGGAAGACTGGAAAGAAGAGCTGACGGATATGGATGGAATGATCCTGACGGTCGAGATGCTCGAAGACGAAGCGGTTGACGCGCAACAGCGTGACAACCTGGGCGAGGGCGACATTCGCGAAGAGTCGATCGATTTGAGATCGCTCAAAAACGAGCGCGACATGCAGTCGCGGCGTATCGATATGGAACGCTCCGCCATTCGCGATGCCCTGGGTGAAAATCGCTCGGGCACGCGCAGCTACCGTTACGACGAGTGGAACTATCTAACTCACCGTTACCTGCCCCGTTGGTGTCGACTCTTTGAAGAACGGTTGACACCCGCGGAGGAGGCGGATCTACGCGCGCTGAAAAAGGTGGTGGACACCCATCGCCACCAGGTGCAGCACCAACTGGAAAATATCAAACCCCTGGCATTTCAGCGCGTATACCGCGTTCAGGACGGTGACGAACTCGACTTCAACGCGTTGATCCAGGCCCGCCAGGATGTGCGTGCCGGGAAAACGCCCGACGATCGCGTTTACAGCCGGCGCGAACGCGTGCATCGGGATGTCTGTGCGGCGTTTCTCGTGGATCTATCGGCATCCACGGATGATCCCATCGAGCCGCCGGAGCGGCCTGCGACACCGCCGGACGACGGCGGGGTTCCTAACTTGAGAGACCCGTTCTCCGATGACGACGATGTTTACTCTCCCGATTACAGCACCGAGGAGGAACCACGGCGCCGCATCATCGACGTGCAGCGCGAATCCATGCTGGTGATGTCCGCCGCCCTCGAGCAGCTTGGCGACAGTTACGGCATCTACGGTTTTTCCGGTTATGGGAGAAACTGCGTGGAGTTCTATGTTGCGAAGGAACCGAACGAACCTTTCACCCAGCGCACGCTCGCCGCCATCGCAGGCATGAAACCGAAACGCAGCACTCGCATGGGCCCGGCGATCCGGCATGCGACCAGCAAACTCTTAAACTCCGGCAACGCCCTCAAGGTGTTGCTCATCATCAGCGACGGTTTCCCCCAGGAT
>JAPUJX010000168.1 GCA_027295975.1 Gammaproteobacteria bacterium | reverse complement strand
CAGCTTCCCGGCTTCTGAACCGGAAACTGTAAAATCAGAGGTGAACACAAGATGTTGATTTACATGTTTATTTGAACCACTTTTACATATGTAATTGACCCCCTCCAACTCAAGAAATACTTCATATACTCAAGTTATTAGAATTCAGTTACCGGGGCAATTTTTGGTGCAAAAGTGGTTCAATATTCAATGCAAATCAACATCTTGTGTTCACATCTGGTTTTACAGTTTCCGGTTCAGAAGCCGGGAAGCTGGGGCGCATTCCCGGTTGCCTCGGCGTACAGGATGGCGATCTCGAATGGTACAAACTCCTGGTTATCCCAGTTAGGATAGACAGCAGTAATCGCGGGCACCAGCAAGTCCGTGATCGCCTGCTGATCGTATCCCGTGGCCACCAGCGCCTGCACCCGGTCGCGCATGAACTCGATGTGCTCCCGGAGCGCTGATAGTATCTCCTCGCTTCCCACAGCACCGTGCCCTGGAACCACAATTTTGGGTTCCAAAGCTTCCAGTTGCTGCAACACACCGATCCAGCGGACCGCGCTGGAGTCAGCGTCCGGCATGATCGGGAAAAAGCGGGTTTCCGCAATGTCGCCGGTGAAGATGAGGTGCTGGTCGGGCACGTAGACAAGCTGGTCGCCGCGAGTGTGCGCCGGGATCTCGCGCAGGATCACTTCCCGCCCACCGAGGTCCAGCGTCATCGTGCCCGAGTATGTGCGATCGGGCTCGACCAGTGTTGTGCCCTCCAACCGTTCTTCCACTTGAGAACCAAAAGTCTTGAAGAGCTCGATGTAGTCCGGGCCTTTTTCCCTGAGTTCGATTGCCTGTGCCTCGTTCAGGACCAGCGTCGCACTGCCTTCGAAGGCGCTCGCGCCGAAATTGTGCTCCGGATGAAAATGCGTCGTGGTTAGATAGAGCTTCCGGCCATCGGCGATTTTTCTGGCCAGCATCAGCACCCGCTTTCCGTTGGCCGTCCCCAGCCCGGTGTCCACGATCAGCACCGATTCAGAGCCCTCGATGATGCCGATGTTGGGAACGAAGGCGATTCGAGAATCGGGAATGACGGTCACGCCAGTCGCTACCTGAAACGCCAATGACTCGTCGACGTCTGGTACCGGGTCAACGGGTTCAGTAATGGCACTTTCGTCCGCATCGTCGTCAGGCCGCTCAGCAACCGCTGAAACCTGGCCGGCTGCCACACCGCTCGGATTGGGCGAAACCTCTCCGTCCGCTTGCCGGGTACACGCGTTACCTAAACCCAGCGCCACGATTAGAAACACGAACGAGAACAGGAGCCGGGCTTTGTCCGGTGCTGTTGGGAAAACGGTCACTTGATATTGTGGCATCATTTTGGCCCTCTCTTTTACCCTAACAATCATGTGGTCTGGTCGTTGCCGGGCGGCTGCGTTACGGGTCGCGACTTGAACAAGCCGGCAACGATCCGACCAGTAAACAGCAGAATCAGCACCGCGCCAACGGCAGAAAGTACCTGCCCAAGCTCTATAAATCCCGCCCCCTGGGCAACCAAGCCGGTGGGATAGATCAACACGCCACCTGTAGCCAGAATCACCATGTGCCGGCTTGCCTTTCCTGCGCCGGTCGAATCGGCAAGCAGAATGGCAAAGAGAATCAGGAAAATACACAGGAACAACAGGTGCCCGTGGGCTTCGACCAGGCGAGCTGCACGGTTGACCTTGTTCCATTGCGCGTCTGCGCGTGGCACTGCCGAGTCCTCTCGCGCCGCGGCGGCCAAGATGGCATTTTCGTAGTTCTCCTGGGTGGCCAGAAACGCCGCGTCCCGGCTGGTGGACCAATAAATTGCGCTGCCCATAAAACCGGCAATCAGCAGTGCCACAGAGAGAATGAGCAGTTTACGAGGTCCCCCGTAGTTTTTCATCGATAGGTTTCCTTCTGCGGCTTCAAGCCGAAGAGCACGAACAGCAAGCCGAGAATGACGAGGCCACCTGCCGAGTCGGCGCACAAGGCAAAAATGTAGCCGTAACGTGGCGCCAGGAAGACGAACACCGGCAGCAGCAAGCCCCCGAGCGCGATGAGTGTGAAGGCGGTATCACGCCATATGCGTTTCAGCCTCAGATGTTGCGCCACGAGGGCGGCCACGATCATGATGAAACCGAAGGCCACGGCATGGGAATGCGACGCGGCCGTGATCGCCATGCGGACCTGGCTCGATTTGTACGTCACGTAAAGGGACATTGCGGCGTCCTCGTCGCCTGCTCCGATCGACTCAATCAGATCCCGCAGCGCCGCGTGCAGTACCGGTTCCTCGAAGAACACGTGGCGCCACGCTAGGATCAGCCCGAACAGCAGGCCTGCGAACACCATAACCGCTCCGATTCTGAGCAGCCTGCCACCGGCCTGCTCCGGCTGTGGCAGCGCCATCGCCTGTGGCGCGACAGGCAACAAGCCGGGGAGGTAAAGTGCAACACCAAGTACTAACATCACAGCCCCGGCATTGGAAACACTTGCCCAGCCGGAAGCGTTGTAGTCGAACGAGAGAAAACCGACGGACTGGACCAGCCCCCCTGCGAGGATTAGCACCGCGGCAAGCAGGTCATAACGACCGGGCCCACCGAGGCGGATCTTGGCCAGTGCGAGCCCTGCAGCCAACAAACCGAAAGGACCGAAATGCGAGTGCAGGGACATGGCACGCGCGCGGTCGGTTGCCAGACGATGGATCTCATCGAAACGCGAGGAAATGGATTCGATGTCGGCTCCGCTGGCCATGGCCAGCACCGCTTGCCAAGCCGTTTTGAGGTCAGTGTTGATCGTGTGAGACAGCAGCAGCGCGAACAGTTCTCCGGAACCCAGGCCCACCACCACGAGGATCAACCCGCCGACCAGCAACAGCCGTGAACTGGCACCTATCGGGGCAACGGCGGGCATGCCGGTGGTTTTCAATTATGGTTACTCCCGGCCGTGCGTGATCCTTGAAGTGCCGCGTTGACGGGTATTTGATCTACACCCAACAACATATCAGTAAAGTGGTCGACCACCCGCTCGATGTCGCGGTCTTCGCCTTTACCCAAATTCGCCACAAAGCCATCGAACGCCATCCATGCGAGGAACGCTATGGTTCGGTCGTCGACCAGGAAATGACGCTCTTCTGGCAAGCATGACTTGATCAGGTCGTTGGTGATCTCTTCGAGCCAGATCAAAGGATAGTGAGGTTTTTCCATCCCATCCGGTGCCGTGATGATGGCTTGCATTAGATTTCGAGCGAAACCGTTATCGTCCTGCGGCAAGTCGCGCCACAAGGTCAAAAAGATAAGTTGTAGGCGTTTTCGCGGATCACTGATGGACTGGGCCTTGTTGCTGAGACGCATCATTCTCGAAGTCACCATTGGCGTGTATACCTCATACAGCAAGTGCAGCTTCGAGGGGAAATAAACGTACAAGTTCGATACCGATGTGCCGACTTCCGCCGCAATCTCCGCCATTCGGGTGCCGAGATAGCCCTTTTCACTGAATAGCTTCTGGGCTGCTGAAAGGATGGCATTCCCGAGCTTTTTTTTCTTAATCTGAACCATAAATGAATAGAACCTTCCTCTGGCCTACAGCACTTGGCCGCCTGACTTCTCAGAAGACTGCTTCACGGTGCGACGCTCGGACTCGCGCCACCGCATCGCGGGAAATGCAGTAGAAATCCATTTCAGCCAATGACTTATCTTCCTTTTAGCATACATTGCCCCCCCCGACGCAAGTAACTTTGGTCGACTGCCTTAAGTATTAAGAAAACGTAATACGTTTTTGCTGAAATTATTTAGTGGCATCATGGATAACTAAACGGATCTTTATTGAACAATATTCGTTTTTGAGCTAAAGTGCAACATAGCTTGAAGATTATTGTGAAGGAGTTGCGTACGCTGCCAACACAAACGAGATTAGAAGCTTCGAAGGGCACCAGATGACCGAACGGTCGAAATTTCTGGCACGGTCAGCCCAATTCTCCCCGGTCTGCTCCGCAGGGCTAAATCAAGGAACTTCTGGCTGCGCGCGGAAAGGATGAACCCATAAAGCTGGAGCGTTTATGGAGATCACGGGTGGTTGATGAGGTTCCGTCATAGACTCAAGCCGGTAGCCGTCACATTGATCGTAAGAACCAAGTCCAATCAGGAGAATAGCATTGCTATGAAAACGAATAAGGTTCGCGCAGGAAGTTTCTTCAGTCCTGCCATTATCAAGGGCATTTGTCTCACCGTCGTGGCAACCGTTGCTCAGGCCCAGGTTTTGGAAGAGATCGTGGTCACAGCGCAAAAGCGCGAGCAGACAATCCAGGATGTCAGCATTTCGATCACAGCCTGGTCGGGTGAGCAAATACAACAGCTGGGGCTGGAGTCGAGCAGCGAAATCGCCCGGATCACCCCCGGCGTGAGCATCGCTGCCACCAGCGCGGGTCAGGATGCCCAATTCTCAATCCGCGGAGTCACCCAGACTGACTTCACCGATTTCGTTGAACCTCCCAATGCCGTTTACGTCGACGAGGGCTATGTACCCACTACCCAAGGGCAACGCTTCGGCTTGTTTGATCTCGAGCGCGTGGAAATCCTCAAAGGCCCGCAGGGTACGCTGTTTGGCCGCAACGCCACCGGTGGTCTGGTGCATTACGTGACGCGCAAGCCCACCGATACCCACGAAGGCTATGCCGACGTTGTTTATGGCTCCTATAATCAGGTCCGGTTGGAGGCCGCAGTCAGTGGGCCGCTGTCCACCAAAGTCTCCGGGCGGCTTTCGGCCATGTACAACTACCATGATGAAATCGCCGAAAACCTCTACCCGGCCGGCAACGTGATCAACCCCCTGACCGGCGCGCCGTTCGTCGGGTCCCGGTCAGGCGCAGACGACATGTGGAACGACAACCAGTGGGCTGTGCGCGGCCAATTGCTCTGGAAGATCAACGACCGCGCAGAACTGCTGGTCAGCGGGTTCGCCGCTCATGAAAAGATATCCGTGGGCTACTATCAGCAGGGCGCCATAACGGCAGTCATCGACGCTGCCGGCAATGTCGTCAACTCCATCCGTGCCGAAGACGACCCGCAGGGGTGCAAGGCTATTTCCGCGGAAACCGGCGCCTGCCTGCCGATCAGTTTCGTGGATGGCACCTTTGGCAATCCATTCCGTCCGGTGGTGGGTGGTGATTTGTTCGGCTACCAGGAATTCGGCGGTGTTGGCGACCTTGACGTTTCGGTGGACCATGCCCTGGACGACGGCAACGAGTACGACATCCAGGGCGGCACCGCCAACCTGACCTGGAAGTTCGAATCGTTCACGTTGACCGCGATTTCGCATTTCATGCAATTCGAGAAACTGCAAACCCTGGATACCGATGTCTCTCCAACTCCCCAGTCCATGGTCAACAACAACAACGATACCGACACATTTACCCAGGAGATTCGTCTCAACAGTGAAGGGGAACGTCTTAGCTGGGTCGCGGGTTTCTACTACCTGCACATCGATAATGAAAACGTCATCGCCCTGGACTTCCCCCCGGACTCTCCACTCACTCTTTTGTTGCCGTTCGGGCCCTTCGATTCAGCCAGCCTGGTAAACCTGGAAACCGATTCCTACTCGGTCTTCGGGCAGGCCGACTGGAGCCTGACCGACCAGCTGACACTGGTCACCGGGGCCCGGATCATTTTCGAGGACAAGGAGTTTCGGTACGATAACTTCTTTTTCGCGAACCTCAACGATAACTTGGTGGACAGCAATCAGGCACCACTGGATTCCTTCGGATTTACCTATCCATCGTTCCAAGACGACACCTCCGACACCCTATGGGCCGGAAGAGTGGCACTGGAATACCGTCCTCACGATGATCTTCTGTGGTACCTGAGCGTCGATCGCGGGGTCAAAGCCGGCAGCTTCAACGGCAAGTTGAACGACTTCACACCGCCACTTCCCTCGGAGAACATTCCCTACGATGAGGAAGTCCTGCTGGCGTACGAAACAGGTTTTAAGTCCACGCTTTTGGATGGCCGCGCCCGACTGAATGGATCGTTTTACTACTATGACTACACCGACTACCAGGCTTTCGTGTTCAGTGGTTCTTCGGGCTTTGTGCGGAATGCCGATGCCGAGTACTACGGTGCTGAGTTAGAGTTACACGTGAAACCCACCGAGGCGCTCGATCTCATTCTCAACGGCTCCTGGATCGACGCCACCGTGCACGATCTCGAGGTGGCGGACAGTGTATTCAGGGACGTTACCCCCGCCCATACACCCGAGTGGCAAGTCACCGGTCTGGCACGCTACACCTGGCCCCAGCAGTTGTTCAACGGCAATATCGCCCTTCAGCTCGATGCCACCTACACGGATGATCGCTTTCACAACATTCGCAACTTCGACGCCCAGAACATGGATTCTTTCTGGCTGGCAAATGCCCGACTTTCCTGGCTCAGCTCGGATGGGGTGTGGCAGGGCACGATCTTCGTCAACAACCTGACCGACGAGCGCTACGTGATCACGGGCTTCGACCTCGCCACGCTTTGCGGCTGTGCGGAAGAGGCCTACGGCAAACCACGCTGGTATGGCGCGCGGCTGCGCATCAACTGGCATTGAAGCGAGCTTACCTCGCAAGAAACAGCAGGTAACCCGCCACGATCTGCTTCGGGCAGGTGCCACTGTGGTCGGATTGACTGCGATCCCGCTTTCCTCAAGCGGAACGGCACCAGTTGCACGGCGGGCATTGTCAGAGCAAAATGGCTTGCGCTGGCAAAGCGCGTTTCGTAGTTTCCGCCGATACCTAATCCGTTCCGATATTTTAAGACCTCGCCCGAGATTATTCGTTTGGCTGTCATGATGTATGTCCGCTTCCCGCTGTCATTGCGGCAGGTCGAAGATTTGCTTCATGAACGCGGCATAGACATCAGCTATGAGACAGTGCGTGCATGGTGGAACCGATTCGGGCCGATGTTCGCGCACGAGATTAAAAAGAAGCGGTC
>JAPUJX010000167.1 GCA_027295975.1 Gammaproteobacteria bacterium | reverse complement strand
GGGGAGTTGGCACTATTTCAACGACATGAATCCGGATCAGCCCCAGACTCGCGTGTTGTTCCTGACCGGCACCGTGGGTGGTGCCGAGACAGAAGTCAGGCGTGACTTGACAAGCCAGCAGCAGGGTTACGTCGGCATCTGGGGTACTCACTACCGGGCCCCGATTGACGCGGAATTCGGTCTGCGAGGCGACAGCAGTATGATAAACATGGCCCGCTATGTTGCGGTCGCGCCAAAAAACGGATCGACGGAGGTGCGAGATCTTCCTTTCGCGCTCGACTGAACAACACGTGAAACAAAATGAGACGACCCTGAAATGACCGGCATGAAACTGGAAGCCGAGATCATCTATGACTCATACCTCCCAGACGCGTTGCAACAGGCCCTGGACTACGCGGGAGACGATGGCTTCGTGGCGTCGATGCCGCAGTTGCTTCACGCCCGGGCGAACGCCTCTTACGACAACATAATCTGGAACACCTGGTTCACCTCGAATTCCGAGGAAAGTGTGCTCACGACACCCCAGGGACAGCGGGTCGTGGTGGCGGTGCACGGTGGTGGAATATTCGCAACACCTGAACGTTTCAGGAAGTTGTTCCAAGCTGACGTTTCCCGTTTTTGTGATCTGGGTTTTACCGGTCTGTTTGCCGGTAAGATCATCGCAAGCGAAGCTCACGACATGCTCGACGGTAAGTTAGCCGACGGCAGCGAAATTCCGGTTTTCCCGTTCGACGAGTTCAAGCGGGGGGTTCATGACTTGCCCCACCGCTACGCCATCGTCATCGACTTCGAAACCGCAAGGAAATCCCTGAACGGCTACCACGGTTTCGATGACCTGAAGGATGACCCGATGATGATCGTCCGTGCTGGCGGAGTTGATGCGGCAGCGGCGTATCTCGACAAAGCGAGGAATCGCCGCGACACGGGAGTCATGGGGAACTGGCACCCTTTCAACACTATCAATCCGGAACAGGCCCAGACCCGGGTACCGATCCTTGCCGGTAACGAAGGCGGCGCGGGCACCGAGGAGGACGACGGCCATCTCGTTGGTTACGACTCGGAATATGGCATGGGCGGCGACTCCAGTATCCACAACTCCAGCATGATCAACATAGCCCGCTACGTCGCGGTTGCACCGCGTGATGTGTCGACGAGCGTGCGATATCTTCCTTTCTAGTGTCGGTGCCAATGCCCAGCCAGGATGCTCTTCTCACCGACATGCGCCATGCATCAGGGTGGTACGCCATGTTGCCGGAACCGGCACCGGCCAACCGTCTGAAAGGCAAGCTGGTCGCCGACTGGGTTGTGGTTGGCGCCGGCGTCACCGGCCTCGCTGCCGCTCGTCGACTGGCCGAACTCGAACCCCATTCGCACATCATCCTGCTCGATGAGTACCGGGTCGGCTACGGCGCCTCGGGGCGCAATTCGGGTTTGATCATCGACACACCGCACCTCACGGAGGAATTGGACGTCAGTTCCAACCGCTGCATGTCGCGGTTATTGATCGCCGGACTCGCCGAACTCGAAGGCCACGTCACGAAACATTCGATTGAATGCGAGTGGTCACCGCGGGGGCACCTGAGCGCAATTGTCGATGGCAAGCGGGCTAAAAAAGAACTCCAGAACACCTGTCGGATGCTCGACGCCGTCGGTGAGGAGTATCAATGCCTAGATCGCGATGCCCTTGCCGACGTGGTGGGAACACGCCACTACCACTCCGCCGTGTACACACCACGCAGCGTGTTGGTAAACCCGGCGGCGCTGTGCCGAGGTCTCGCGGATACGCTGCCCGACAATGTCGATGTTTACGAGGAGTCGCCGGTGCGCCGGGTGGAGCCTGGATCACCCGTGCGGATCGACTGCGTCGAGGGTTCGATCGTTGCCGCGAAGGTATTGCTCACAACCAATGCATTCATCCCCAAGCTCGGTTTTCTCCGCCGCGAAGTGTTCCCGTTGATCGAATGCGTGAGCCTTTCTCGCGAACTGACCGAAGAAGAGCAGGCGGCAATGAGCGGTGCACCCGATTGGGGAGTCGCCGCGTACGTGACGATGCGGCGTACCCTCTCGAACCGTATCCTCATCCGTCATGGCACTTATTACTCCGGCGAATTCCGTTTGAGTCAGGACATGCGCAGGCGGCTCGAGGTGTCCCATCGGAAAGGCCTGAGCAAACGTTACCCCATGCTCGACAAGCTGGACTTCGAATACGTCTGGGCGGGTGTTTTCTGCATGACACGGAACTGGGCGTCGTATTTCGGTCGGCTCGAGCGTGGAATATTCGCAGCCCTGGGTTATGCCGGGGTCGGCCTGCCCCGGGGTACGATTTCGGGCAAGCTGCTCGCGGAGTTCGCCTCGGGTCACGGTTCAGACCTGATGAGCGACGTGCAGGCGATTTCCGGGCCGAAACGGTTGCCGCCCGAACCATTCCTCGGTCTCGGGGTTGCTGCACGGTTGTCGTGGCACCGCTGGCGCAGCCGGGCTGAGTGGTAGGGTCACGAGCATTATCATGGACATCGACGGGACCGTTGACGAGCGGATTCTCGAGATCACTCTTTGAACTAAGGAGGGTTGAAGCTTGGAAACTATTTCGTTTGGGCGGACCGGCCTGAAGGTCAGCAAACTGTGTTTAGGCACAATGACCATCGGAGCAAGCTCCTGGAAACCCTGGGCGCTGGACGAAGCGGATGCTAAACCGATCCTGAAGCGGGCTCTCGATCTTGGCTTCACGTTCTTCGATATGGCGGAT
>JAPUJX010000166.1 GCA_027295975.1 Gammaproteobacteria bacterium | reverse complement strand
CGGAAAGTTCTTTGAAGCGGATGGCACGCTGACGCTTTTGGCCGGTCTCAGCATGCTCGGTGGAGTTCTGGGCTTCGTGGTGCTCTGGGCATACAACCTGAGTTTTCAAACCCACTTACGGGAAGACCAGGCATTTATCGGATTCATCACCTCCCGGCGTTTTCTGTTGTTTGCGTTGATTCTCGGCGGCGTGCACGTTGTGTTCATGGGTTACGAAGGGTGGCTGACCCCGTCTGACTGGCACTCCGGGATTCCGCCCATCAGCCTGGTGGCGTTCGCTTTTTTTGTCGTAGGCTACATTGCTAATCTGTTTGGCAGAGAATAGAAGACATGGAGTCCAACACAACGGACGACGTTCGATTCGACTCTGAATTTCCCCCACGGCCACTCTCAGTCCACTAAGTATTTCATAGGGAACGGGGTTCTCGCCGCCATGTGACGAGTTGCGCCAGGCGTTGGGGAATCGCCAGGTGATTCCTGATCGAACGATAATGCCTAATCGACGAGCGCCTGATAGGTTAGCACCTTGAACTCTCCCGCGAGGCGGGTGCGATGGGGCAGGCTCTGCACCATGAATATGCCAATCAGCTCTTCGGCCGGATCGATCCAGAATCGGGTTCCGGCCGCGCCGCCCCAGCTGTACTCGCCGACCGACCCAGTCTCGCCGATATCTCCCTGGTTCAGAGCAATGGCGAACCCGAGACCGAATCCAACTCCGTTGCGGCCGAAGCCCATGGGGATCTCGCCAAGATGGTTGGTGGTCATGAGTTCGACGGTTTTCCGCGACAGAATCCGCTTACCGTGCAGCTCGCCGCCGTTGAGCATCATCTGGGAGAATCGCAGATAGTCCTCGGCCGTCGAAACCAGGCCGCCACCGCCGCCCTCGAATGTAGCCCCTTCCATGTACCACTCACTGACGCTCTCGGCTGCGACGACCAGTTCGGTGGAGGTGATCCGCTCGCGAAACGCGTCGGCGTTCTGCGACAACCCCTTCGGGCTGTAGAGTTGCGCGAGCCGCGGCAGTTTCTCGGTGGGTACCACAAAGCTGGTATCCACCATTTCAAGCGGCTCGAAGATACGCTCTTCGAGATATTCGCCGAATCTCATCCCGGACAGCACTTCCACGAGACGTCCCTGCACGTCCACGGAAACGCTGTAATGCCAACGAGTACCAGGCTCGTATTGCAGCGGCATGAGACCGAGCTTCTGCACGAAGTCCTGCAGGTTCGGATGCTCAAACAGGAGATTCGCGGCGCGGTACTGCTGATCGACCTCGGTGTTACCGAAGAAGCCATAGGTAAAACCTGCGGTATGGATCAACAGGTCCCGAATCGTGGGCTGACGCGCGGGCGCCCTGGTCTGGCCGGTCTGGCCCTTGTCACCCTCGCCGATAGTGCGGCTGCGAGCGCCGTCTGAGACGATTCGTGTCTGGTTGCCATCCGCCGTCGAGACCGCGACCTGCAGATTTGCCAGTTCCGGGATGTACTTGGCGACCGGATCGCTCAGGAAGAATCGGCCCTCCTCGTAGAGGGTCATGAGCGCCACGCCGGTGATGGGCTTCGACATGGAATAGATCCGAAAGATCGTATCGATGCTCATTGGGATGCCGGCCTCACGATCCTTCATGCCCCAGGCTTTCGAATAGGCTATGCGGCCTTTGCGGGCGATCATGCCGAGACCGCCAACCATGATGCCATCCTCGACGGCTTGATCCATGTGCACCGAGATACGCTCGAGACGTTCCTCGTCCAGGCCCACACGCTGGGGGCTGGTGGTTGCCAGTTTCTGTGCCAGCGCGGGAACCGCGCACAGCAACAGGGTTACGCTCAATACAACTGCGCGCGATCGACGTACTGATTCCATTATCGCCCTCTAGGATTTCGAAAAGGCCGAACGCTCGCGGATCGCCGCGCGTTGGTCATGCTACGTAACGAGGTAGTAGATCACGTATATCCAACTCAGAAAGCCATGAATAATTGCCCAAAGAATGGATTGGTTGGCTGACCAAGAGAGCGCTACCGCAACGACCGTACCCAAGGTGAATCCAGTAACAGTCTTCGTTCTACTCATCAATCTTCTCCCTGCGTACTCAATAAACGGGCCCGGCATTAAGCAAGGCCCCTTCATCAACCGTAGGTCGTCCGGTGTGCAGCGCGGCTCAGCCTGCGTCAAACATCTGACCGTTGAAGGTCTTCGCCTCGAGATCTAATTCTCCCTCGCTGCGAATGCGAGTTCCATCCGAGATCTCGATGACAGGTATGCTGATTTTCCAGGCATATTTGCCCTCGACCTGCTCCCACGTGCCATCGCCAAAGCTGGTAGTCCATGGGCTGTCCGGCGGGAAGCCCTGACCCGTCCATGAACATGTACCCGAGGCCGCGCCGCTTTCAGGCAGTGGAAACGCCACAGTGCCCATAACGGTTCCAAATCCCGTGGCCGTCCCTTCGTAGCTGGCATAGGCGACGACCACACCATCGTCGTTTTTAACGAGAGCATTTCCGGTGTGATGGAACGCAAACTCGCCGATTGAATCTGTCATGTTGTTATTCCTTTCTTGATTGGACTGATCACATTACACCCCCGCATCCAGTTACCGAAATGTTAAATTATGGCGGGGCTAGGGTTCGCCCGTCGGCGCAGGCGGGTCAACATTCAGTTCTAACCCCCCCCCCCGCGCTGGCCCGATGGATCCATCGGGTCTGGTGCTCACACAAGAACACAGCCCTTTCATCGGCGCTGTTTTGTTCTTGTTGAACACAAATCTACAATACGTTTTAGTCTGCTGTGGGCAATTGCAGACATGACGTTGTGCAGTGCAATAGGTAGCTTTCGGCCAACAGCCGACATCAATCGACAAGTACGGGT
>JAPUJX010000165.1 GCA_027295975.1 Gammaproteobacteria bacterium | reverse complement strand
ACGGCCGCTTTACCCGGGCGCGGAAGAGATCGTTACCCTTGCCCCTGTGCAACTGCTGCGGGTCGATACTCGTCCCATCGCTTTTTTACTCGAAGGGCATCACGACGGCGCTTACGGCATGGATGTAGTTGCGGAGGGTTGGGAAACCCGGTTTTTGAGTTCCCTGGTCATGCAGCGTGTACCCCCGGAGCGTTGGCAGCAGTTGTTGCGTAACATGACCCGGATGGAAGTACATCGCGGCCAGGATGTACTGCGGTTCGGTGACGCTGGTGAGGAGTTTCTGGTATTACGCTCGGGCCGCGCTTCGGTCCATGCCCATGGACGTACTTTGAGCTTCCTCACACCGGGTGATTTCTTCGGAGAAGACGCGCTCATATCGGGTGCCCGGCGTAATGCCACCGTTACCATGTTGAGCGATGGAGTCGTCATGGTTTTACCGAAGACGAAGTTCACGGAGTTGCTCCTTGGCTCCGTGGTACAAGTTGTCAAGGAAGCGAACGGCGCCGAAAAAGGAATTCGGGTCAGCGTATGTGCAAAACCCGGCGAGGGCATGATCGGTTTGCCAATCCAGAAACTTAGGGAATCAAGCGCCGGCCTCGATCCGATGGCTCGCTACTACCTGGCCGAAGGTCCCCTGGAAGAACGATTCCTTGCCGCATTTCTCCTTACCCAGAAGGGTTTCGACGCCAGCGTAATAGGGGACGGTACTCCTGAGGTATAGGTATGTTGCGTTTAACTACGCCGGAACGGTTCTGCCGCTGGCCCAGTTTCGGAGCTGGGTAATGCTTTCCGCACGAAGCACCGACATCGGGTAGGTGCGATTCACCGCGGCGAGGATGTCGTCGTTGCTCACGCCGTTGCCGCGCGATGAGGCAAGGTATCGGGAGGACACGATGGCCTCTTCGATTTCGGCGCCGGTGGTAATCGAAGATCGAATGACGCGGTCAATCGACCGAGATCTCTGGGTACCTGCAACTCGTGACTGATCAACACCACGGTGTTCTCGAGGTTCTCGAATTCGAGTGCGATATCTTTCAGATAACGAACGTTTTTGGGTTCATCGACAATATATGGATGAAAATCGCAAAGCGCATAGAGTGCCGGACCTCTGCGCGCCGCAATATGCTGCAGTAATTCCTGTGGTTCGGTGAGCTCGCCGCCTTTTTCGGGCGCCGTACCGAACCCACCGAGATGTAATCCCCTGGTAACGCTCCATTCGTAGAACGACAACCCGCGATGAATGGCGAAACGGAGCAGCAAAGCCATCACCCTGCGTTCATCTGGCGACTCGATCACGATGATGGGTATCTTCGCATCGAGAATCATGCCGAGGTCTTTGGTTTCCGCCATGGCGTTCTCCTTGCTTTCTCCTTGCGAAAGCCTCCGGGTGGGTTAGAGTCGCACCTGCATCAATCTTACCGGAGCACGAATGAGCTCGGATTGTATCTTCTGCAGGATTTCCCGACGGGAACTTCCGGCAGATATCGTTTACGAAGATGACGACCTCGTCGCATTTAACGACATCGGCCCCCAGGCGCCGACCCACGTTCTGATTATCCCAAAAATACACATCGCGTCGGTGAACGAGCTAACCGAAGCAAACTGTAACGTTGTGAGCAAGCTGGTACTGCGTGCCAGAACTATCGCCGCCGAACGCGATCTGGCGGAACCTGGCTATAGACTCGTCATCAACTGCAACGCCGAGGGTGGTCAGACGGTGTTTCACCTTCACCTTCACCTGTTGGGCGGTCGACAGCTCGAGGGACTGGGATAGTGGCACTGGTGGACGAGTTCATCACCCGGGTGGATCAGGCGCTCAAAACCCTCACCGGTAAACACACGGCTATTCGGGAATATCCAGCAGTGGCCATGGCCGATTCGATATTGAACGAAGACGAGGCGCAACACGCAGCCGGTCTGATGCGAGTCAACCACACCGGAGAGATCTGTGCGCAAGCATTGTATGAAGGACAAGTTCTAACGGCCCGGAAAACCGAGATAAAAAAATCCCTGAAGCAAGCGGCCGATGAAGAAAGTGATCATCTCGCCTGGTGTGAGCAACGCCTGGATGAACTCGGCGGCCGGCCAAGTGTGTTGAACCCGCTATTTTATGCCGCGTCATATGCGATGGGGGCGATTACCGGCCTTCTCGGTGATCGGGTCAGCCTCGGTTTTGTGGAAGCGACGGAAGACCAGGTATGCCGGCATCTGGAAAGGCATCTCGCCTCACTGCCGGAAGGTGATGAGCGCAGCCGCGAGATCGTACGTCGCATGCGCGAAGACGAAGCACGACACGGAACGGATGCGTTGCGGGCGGGGGGCAAGGAATTTCCGGAGCCGGTAAAGAGAACAATGGCTTTGATCTCCAGGGTCATGACGGAAACCACCTATCGGGTCTGATTTTCTCGAGGCGAAAATTAGCGAGCTCCGCCTCAGACCGATGAACATGCAGGTTCGCAATTCTTTGTCGGACAAAAACTTGACTCATCTGTAAACCAAAATCGCGCTCAAGAAGGCTAATCGTGAACACCGCAGTGAGGCCGGCGGTACTCATAGTCGCGCCGCGCTCAGCCCTTCCAGGGTACCCTCATTTCGCGAACTTGCCCCAAGTGGGTCAATTCGCTCCAGTCGGCTTCGCTTAAGGGCACGACTATGAGTACCGCCGACCTCACTGCTACCGTCCGCCAGATTCCAGTGTTTGCGCCAAGCACATTCTTGTTAGCCTAATTACCCTAACCGATGATTCGGCATTAACGACAGGACGCTACCTGACGGACCTCGAGAGCGAAAGTCAGTCAGCGTTGAGCATCTCCCCCTCAATGCGGTTGCCATCGACAATCAAAATATCCTGCAATTCCTCCGTCGTGTATTCGCAACAGGAATTAGCGAGGCTCCGCCTCAGACCGACGAGCATGCAGGTTCGCAATTTAAGTGTCGGGCAAAAACTTGACTCATCCGTAAACCAGAATCGCGCTCAAGAACACTAGAGCGGCTAAGGCCGGTACCAGAACTCGGGTGGTGTGGTGCGAAGCGATTTCTGAGCGAGTTTAACCCACCGACAAAGCACCGTACGGGTATCGCGGGGGTCGATGATTTCCTCGATTTCGAAATATTCCGCAGAGCGAAACGGTGAGCGTAGCCGATTGAGACGTCGCCTGATCAAATCCAGATGGGCGTCGTAATCCTCGGATTCGGCCAGTTCTGCCTTGTAGGCTACTTCGATGCCGCCTTCGATGGGTAGTGAGCCCCAGTCTCCGGAAGGCCAGGCAACACGAATGTGGTGGCTCCCGGGTTTGTGATTTGCCGCTCCTGCCACGCCGAACGCCTTTCGAACGACAACGCAGCAGAACGGCACGGTTGCCTGACCAAGGGCGGCGAGGGCGGCCGATCCGAAACGAATGGTGCTTTCTTCTTCGGACCGTTTGCCGATGAGAAACCCCGGACAGTCCTCGAGGTGGAACAGAGGCAGATGAAAAGTTGCTGCCAGATCGATCAACCGGATGAGTTTACGACTGGCGTGGGCCGTCCACGCGCCTCCGTACACCATCGGATTTTCCGCAAACAGGGCAACAGGCACGCCGTTCAGGCGGGCGAGGCCGGTTATGATGGATTTGCCCCAGCGTTTGCCAATCTCGAAGAACGATCCGGCGTCGACTACGGATTCGATGACCCGGTGCATCTTGTACACCTTGCGGGGGTTCCTGGGCACTATGTCGATGAGAGCCTCGTCGCGGCGATTGGGATCGTCTTCACATTGGCAAACCGGAGGGAGTTCGTCTACGTTGGTCGGCAGGTAGGAAAGAAATTGCCTGGCACGCTCGAAACCCTCCGCTTCGGAGCCCACCTCGTCGTCGATGGCACCGTTCCTGGTATGGATCTTCGAATCGCCCAGTTCCTCCTTGCTTACCTTACCCAGGTTTGCCCAGTCGACCAGTGCCGGCCCGGCAATCATCATCTGTGCGCTTCCTCTGACGATCAGCGAGTAGTGGCTGGTTGCAACGCGGGCCGCGCCTATGCCGGCCACGGATCCCAACGCCAGCGACACCGATGGGGCGACGGCGAGGTGGCGGACCACCGTCTCCCAGCCTCGTAACTCGGGTATATAGGTTCGCCCGGCCGTCTCGACTGTCTTGACCGATCCGCCGCCACCCATACCGTCGACCAGGCGAATGTGCGGGAGTCTGAGATCCAATGCCAGCCCTTCGGCGCGTGCCCGTTTACCGGGGATGGAAGCATCCGCGGAACCGCCGCGCACCGTGAAGTCGTCGCCGGAGAGGATAATTGGCCGGCCGTTGATCTCCGCCGTCCCGAAAACGAAGTTCGAAGGCGTAAAGGCGGTCAGCTTGCCATCGTCACCGTAGCTTGCCACCCCTGCCAGGGTACCGATTTCATGGAACGAGCCCGGGTCGCCGATCCCATCGATTCGTTCGCGAACCGTGAGCTTTTTGAACTCGTGTTGGCGGGCGACCTTGGCGCGTCCACCCATTTCGAAGGCCAGAAGCTCCCTTTTTCGCAGCTCGCGAATTTCCTCTTCCCAGCTCACGATCGAAGATCTTTGTCAGGCGCGGGTCCCGGAGAAGGTAGCGTCGCCGAAAGCACCAAGTTTTACGTTACCCGACATGGTGTCGCCATCTACCGTGGCGCTGAATTCGAGGGTCATTGCCATGGGGCTCGTGATGTCCGCTTTCCAGGTAAGCGCGTTGCCGTCGACCGTGCCGTCGGATAATTCGATTTCTCCCTGAGGACTGACCAGTTTGCCGGTTAAGGTTCCGCCATCGGTGGATAAGGTCATGGTGCCGTTCTGCGCTCCCATAGGGGTATTCATCGTGGTGTTCCAGGTTCCGTCTGCGCTCATTGGTGTCCCCCAATTAACAGATTTGAAAATTTGTGGTGTTCACACGGAGTGAGCCGCCGAGTATGGCATAGCGGGATTGACCGCGCACCACGGTGCCTTGCGGCAAATGGCGCTACTCGCCATCCTTGCCGGACAACACCAGTTCAAGATCGATTTCGGCGATGGGAAACGACAGCACCCATTGTGTTTCCCCGCGACCGTCTTTGCACTCGAGTTGATATCCGAGCGTTCCGGAACGGTATACCTTCAAGATCGTGGCCACGTCTCCGACCCTTGGCCTGCGCCGATTAACCGGATCTTTCACGTACTGAAAAGATTTGACGAATCTCACCAGACGGACGACGTCGTACGCCTCAAAGGTGATCAGGCAACCGTCAGTTGACATTCCAGCAACGACCCCGTGAGTTGACGGGTAATTTGGACACTAGACTTTGCAGGATGCAACTGAATTAATGCGCTTCCGTGAGTATTGGAACCCTCAATGAAGGTCCTCTGCACCAGGCGTTGAAATCCCTCTACAGCCGGGGTGATGCCACGGAGGAGGTCCCCGTCGGGAGCTACGTCGCCGATGTACGCGGAGCGGACCAGGTGCTGTATGAAATTCAAACAGGCGGCTTTGCGAGCCTAAAAAAAAAACTGGGAACCCTGGTCGAACACCACCGCGTTGTTCTGGTGCATCCGATCGCTCAGATACGCTACATCGTCAAGCTGCCGGTGCGTGAGGACGAGGAAGCAACTCGACGGCGTTCGCCCAAGCGTGGCTCGATTGCCGATATCGTTACGGAGCTGGTTAGCATTCCGCTGCTACTGAATCACCCGAATT
>JAPUJX010000164.1 GCA_027295975.1 Gammaproteobacteria bacterium | reverse complement strand
CGATGACGGGTGCGCCAAAATCACTGGCAACAGGCTTCGCTACAGGTTTTGCTTCGGGCTTCACTACAGGCTCCTGTATGACCTCGGTCTGCTCGACGCGCCCTTCCGCCACAGACTCTTCCACAGGAACCGCTGCCGCGGCGTCACAAGCAAAGTGCGCGGCCGAAGCCGCGCACAAAACGTAAACAAGATGACGCATCGTCATTGGCAAGACACCGTCAGCGATAATTCATTACCGCGCGGCGATTGCGCGTCCAGGCCGAGTCGGAATGACCTGGATCTGCTGGACGCTCTTCACCGTAACTGACGGTTTCGATCTGCCTGGAATAAACACCTGCCGAGGTGAGGAAAGTGCTTACCGCGTTCGCACGGTTCTCGCCTAAAGCCAGATTGTATTCACGGGTGCCACGCTCGTCGCAATGCCCCTCGAGAACAATACTGCGATCGCGGTGGTTGTTCAGAAATGTAGCGTGCATTTCCAGAGCCGAAAGATCATCGGGATCGATCACCGCGCGGTCGTAGTCGAAATAGAAAGTGCGCGGAAGCAGCCGATTCGTTCCGAGATACACCGGTATCCCCTCATCATTCTGGTCTTGAGGCGGCTCAGGGGGTTCCGGCGGAGGCGGAGGAGGCGGCTCCTCGACATCCACTTCTACCGGCTCGGTGGGCTCGGGGGTTTCGCTGGTGGTGGCGCAACCGGCGAAAACCAATCCAGCGAGCATGATTACAAACAAGCTCCGTAACCAATGTTTAGTCATCAATTTCTCCTGTTATTCTCTGGGGTATCGAACTGCCTCTCATCAACCCTCGGAAAGCGTATTGATGAAGGGAGACCAGGCTGGCTCCCGAACATCCCCTGACGACGAGGGCAGACGATACTTGACACGGCCATCGATTGAAACCACGGCGAGTATACCCTTACCCTGATCTTGAGTCGCGTAAATTAGCATGGTCCCGTTCGGCGCCAGGGACGGCGATTCGTCGAGGGCCGTTTTTGTCAGCACCTGCATGACATCCCGCTCCAGATCCTGCCAGGCAATGTGAAAAACGCCGTTGCGCCGGTGCACGAATACGAGATGTTTTCCGTCGGGCAGCAACCGCGCCCGGGCATTGTAGTCACCCTGAAAGGTCAACCGCTCGATGAAGTTGGTTTTCAATTCCAGTAGATAAATTTGCGGCCTGCCGCCGCGTTCGGAGGTAAAAACGAGATTCTGCCCATCCGGGGTCCAACTCGGTTCGGTATCGATGGCGTGATGGCGGGTAATTCGTCGCAGCCGCCGATCTTTGAGATTCATCACGTAAATCTCCGGGTTGCCGTCACGGGAGAGCACCATGGCGAGGCTGTTTCCGTCAGGCGAAAACACCGGAGCGCTGTTTATCCCTTTGAACTGGGGGAGCAGCTCGCGTGAACCCGAAACGATATCCTGTAGAACGATGCCCGGCCGCCCGGTTTCGAACGATACGTAGGCTACCGTGCGGCCATCCGGCGACCAGCTCGCCGAGAGGATCGGTTCCCGGGAGGAAAACAGCGTGCGTGCGCGCTCCCCATCCGAATCGGCTATCTCCAGGCTGAATGTAGCGCTCGGCGCACCGGCATCACGCGCCAGCACGTAGATGATTTTGGTGGCGAACGCACCCCTGATGCCCGTTGTCTTTTCGAACACCGCATCCGATATATGGTGGGCAATGTCGCGCCACTTGCCGCGCACCGCCGTCAACCGATCGTTCAACATCTGACGTTCATTGGCGACGTCATAGAGGTGATAACTCACAGATACATCACCGTTGAACTCGAGGTTGGCACGCCCGATAACAAGATATTCCACGCCGAGAATACGCCAGTCCCGGAAGAAGACTTCTTTTTCCTCCGTCGGATAGGACAACATATTTTCCTCGTCCAGGGGTGCGAATTGTCCACTGCGGGCGAGATCGAAGCCGATGATATCCGCCATCCGGGGCAACCCGTCGAGCTCCGAACGCTGGCGAAATGGAACGACGGCTATCCTCACAGGGTTGTCGACACCCGCGTCGATGATGATGGTATCCAGAGTATCCGCGGCAAACGCCAACGAACTCGAGCCACATAGGCCCAACGACAAAATCCTGAAGAAACTGATCAACGCAACAAATCTCCTGGTCTGAACAATAAGGTAAAACGCCGGAAATACCGCTCGAAAAGTCTCGATTCCACCGGCACATCAAATCTACGCGCTTTACGCACCGCGGCTTCCGCCGACCGATCGAAAGCGCCGTTGCCGCTGGGCTCGAGAATGGTTACCGACACGACATCCCCCGTTGGCACCAACTCCACGAGCAACTTCGCCTCCATGTTGTTGCGCGCGCTCGGAGGCCGCGACCAGTTGGCCACAACCAGCTTGTAGATTCCAAAACGATAAGTCTGAGCGATGATCGCTTCGTCATCGGCGGCATCACTGCGGGCCAGATCGTCCGCCTCGTCCTGCAGCGCCTCGAGAAAAGAGGATTCCGCAAGCAGTTCGAGCAGCGTCTCGCTCGCTTCGCGTTCCCGGGTGCGTCGTATCTCATCGAGATCGAGGGGCGGTTCTTCTATCACCACTTCCGGTACTGTCTCCTCCGGTTCGGGTTTTACTTCGGGTATCTTGTCAGGCACCGACGGCGTCACCACCTGTCTGGGTTTAACCTCAGGTGGGACAAGTACGATCAACCGGGCGTTCACCATCTGTGGCCTGATCAGGCGGCTTTCTTCACGATCCGGACTCCACCCGACGTATGCCGCCATGATGGCGGCCGCGTGTACTGCCAGCGCAAGCACAAAAGGAACGATGTAATAACGCAGCTCCAAGGTCATCTAAGATCCCGACACCAACTCCGGGGGATCGGTGATGAGCCCCACACTTTCGGCCCCCGCCCTCTGCAATACGGTCATGACCGTCACCACCAGACCATATTCGAGGGAGTGATCCGCCTTCACATAAACCGGCACTTCCGGACGGGCGCGGATGACTTTGGCGGCCTGATTTTCCAGTGAGTAAACGGTCACCCGGGTGCCTTCGTCGTCGGCATTCTGGATGCCGAGATTGACAAAAATAGCGCCATCGGCCCGCACCGAGATCACCAGCGGATCTTCGTGCTGATTATCGATGGGCTGCGAGGGGGCTTTGGGAAGATCCACGATCACCCCCTGGGTCAACAACGGGGCCGTAACCATGAAGATCACCAGCAGCACCAGCATCACGTCGACGTACGGCACCACGTTGATTTCCGACATTGGTTTTCTGTTTGCCATTTACCGCTCCTTCATATCAGCCACATATCAGCCACGCGCATGAACCGCTCGGTGGAGAATGCCGGTAAGCTCGTCACTGAAGGCGTGATAACGTTTCATCAGTACGTCGACCCGTGCGGAAAAACGGTTGTAGCCGATCAGGGCCGGTATCGCGGCAAACAAACCCATCGCCGTTGCGATCAACGCCTCGGATATGCCCGGCGCTACCGACGCGAGGGTCGCCTGGCTCATATTAATGAGGCTGCGAAACGAATTCATGATACCCCACACGGTTCCAAACAAACCCACATACGGACTGGTGGATGCAACCGTGGCGAGAAAGGCCAGATGAGTTTCCAGGCTTTCCTCTTCCCGGGTGAGCGCCACGCGCATGGCACGTTGAGCCCCCTGCATAATGGCCTCGGTATCGGCGCCGGATCCCTCCGACAGCCGGCTGTACTCCTTGAATCCCGCGACGAAAACCTTTTCGATGCCGATGAGATCATCCTGACCGTCGAGTTCCGAATAAAGCTGGCGTAAATCGATGCCCGACCAGAAGTGTTCTTCAAACTCATCCATTTCGTTTACCACCCGACGCAAGAAGAACCATCGTTGAAAAATCATCACCCAGGATGCCAATGAAGCCAGCGCCAGGACGGCCAGGACCGACAACACCAGCGGCCCCGAGTTGGCGACAATCTCGATAATAGAAATCTGTTCCGGCAAATACGGCTCCTTAGTGAGTTCCTCGGAAATCGCCTTGTTGCGGCGTTTTCTTCAGTTGTCTTCAAACGTCCAATGGAAATCCAACGAGCATCCATCCCTAATGTTAGGTTCCCTCCCATTCGAGTAGGAACCAGCTAGCCCAAGTCGAATTTCTTCTGGCTTACATCCAATGGGTTGCCGAGCAAACCTTCGGGTATCGCCAGATCGAAATGAAGATACGCCCTGGGGGTGGCAACCCGGCCGCGTGGTGTACGCATGAGAAACCCCTGTTGAATAAGATAAGGTTCCAACACGTCTTCGATGGTGTCCCGTTCTTCACTGATCGCGGCTGCAAGGGAGTCGAGCCCCACCGGACCACCCGAAAATTTATTGATGATGGTTTCCAGAAGGCGCCGATCCATGTTGTCGAACCCTTCCCCATCGACATTGAGCATTCTTAGCGCATCGTCCGCTATCTGCCAGTTAATCACGCCATCGGCCTTCACCTCAGCGTAGTCACGCACACGACGCAACAGGCGATTGGCAATTCTGGGCGTGCCCCGGGAACGTCGTGCCACTTCTTCGGCCCCCTCGACTTCAACCTCCAAATTGAGTTTGGTCGCGGAACGATTGACGATCTCGCTCAGTTCTTCGACCGAGTAGAACTCCAAACGTTGCACGATGCCGAATCGATCCCGCAACGGAGACGTCAGCAGCCCGGCCCGGGTGGTTGCACCCACCAGGGTGAACCGCGGTAAATCGAGCTTCAATGAACGCGCGGCTGGCCCTTCGCCGATGAGGATGTCTATTTGAAAGTCTTCCAGTGCCGGATAGAGAATCTCCTCGATCACGGGGCTCAACCGATGAATCTCGTCGATGAACAGAACGTCACCCGGCTCGAGGTTGGTGAGCATGGCCGCG
>JAPUJX010000163.1 GCA_027295975.1 Gammaproteobacteria bacterium | reverse complement strand
TGTACATGCCCTCGGCGAAGAACGAGTACTTCACCGCGGTGTTGAAGCGGAATCCGCCACCAATACCGAAGCCGAAGTTCGTATCGCTCGTCGAGCCGTTGGCGATCCCCGGCAGGTTCGAAAAATCCACCGATGACGTGTAGGCGCCCAGAAGACCCTTGGCGTACACGTGGTGCATCTCGAGTACCGGCAACATGGCCTTGGCCATAAGCGCATACTGGAACGTGGTCGTATTTACGTCCGCCGTCGGTCCGAGAAGCTGCAGCACTTCGTCCGTCGCGCCGTTACCGAACATCGCGAACTCGGCACCCACGACGAGCATATCGATCGGCCGAAAACCAGCGTTGACACCGAACACATAACCGTTGTTCGTGCCATCGCCGATGTTACCGGTCGGCATATTCATACCGCCCTGGACGCCGAACTCGAACTTGCCGTCCAGCGGATTCCCAAGCGCCGGCGACGCGACGAGCGCGAGAATGACCCCTAGAAGAATGAAATGTCTCATTGTTTCCCTCCGTTTCGTGAAATGGGTCGCGTTGGCTGCGGTGCGATGCAATGCTCGTGCCTGACTTCACGATCTGAGGGCCTTTCGCGGGGCCGCAAGGACGCCGGATGGACCGGCAAACGGTAGAAAGACCGTATGAGAAAGGGGAAACCTCCGGCTTCGCGCCAGATGTCCTGGTGTGAAAAAGACTGTCTGTTCGGGGGGAAAACCGACGCCAAACCGTTCCAAACCGTACGGATCGACCGTCCAAGAGGCAGAATGCCTTTCAGATCGCCGCCCGATCCTCACGATTCCCGGTAGAAATTCGCCAACCTATTTAGCCGGATTCCGCCATTGCATGGCAGATCACCAACTTATTTTCCGCACGCTTGTATTTGGGGTGAACACGGCAAAGAAGACCCTAGACAGGAGGCAAGGACATGAGGGCGGAACGATCAGTAACAGGATTGATGACGGGGCTGGCGCTGCTGGCGATGGGATGTTCATCAGGGCAGTTCCAAATGAACTCCAACCCCGATAGCGGCCGATCCATGCCGATGGTGGCGGCGGCCGGGTGGAACGATCCGGCTTCCCAGGAATTCGACGCTTCCCCCGACGGTCGTTACATGGTCGTCGCTGGGGATGAAAGCGGCGTTGTGGTACTGGATGCCACCACCGGTGATGTCGTGCGTCAGTTCGACACGGAGTACCGCAACGTGATGGTCAACTACTCGTCCTGCGGTAAGCTGGTCGCGGCCCGCGACGCCAAACAGGTGATACGGATCTGGGACGTCAGCACGGGGCGGTTGGTCTTCGAGCGACCAATGTAACTCAGAAAACCCTCCTGTCTTTGCCCTCAAACGAATGCCCTGCAACATCTGTTGCGGGGCATTCAAGTTCCTCAAGTGGAAATTGCACGAACCTTTACGGAGGCACTGAGTGCGGCTTGATTGTGCAGCTTTGGAAACCGAGTGAAGACCGCGTCGGTGTGCTATACTCCGTCTGTAACCGCGACGGTCCGAGCGGAGGCAAGGTGACTATGTTTCCCCACAACCTGTTGATTCTTTTGCTGTCGGGCGGAATCGGCATGTTACTTTCACCCGTTACCGCGCCTTCTCCCGTTGCAGCGAAACCTGCTGGCCACGTTCAATGTCCGGAGAGCTACGTCATCTGCGAGGGCGACACAACGAGCTCGAACGGGCCCACACTCGAAGGTACATGCCCAAGCGCTTCCGCATCGTACGATCTAGGCGCGGGTTTTGTCACGGCGAATGCCCGGGATTCTTTGAAGAAGGGTACGGCCCATGCCGTGGACAATTTTGAAATCACAGGAGTCCCAGTGTCCACCGAGGTTGCCTTCACCATCCGTTTGACAGTCACCGTTTCTCTTGTTCCCCAACGTAATGCCAACAGTTTCCCACTTGCTTTGGCCCGGCTTTGGTTCTCCCATCTCGGTTCAAAGGCAGAAAAGTTATATTTTTCCGCCGGCGAGTACCCATTGAGTCTCACTCAGTCTCTGGAACTCGACGTGGTGGTTACTTCCGGATCGCCTTTCAGGGTCATGTATCGTGCGTGGGCGTTCGGTGGATACGATTCAGGGTCATCGTCAAACATTAGCGGCACGATTGATTTTGTGGGTCTGCCACCGGGGGTGGCGGTGACATCTTGTAACGGATTCGGCCAGAGCGTGCCTGTGAGCACGGCGACGTGGGGCAGAATCAAGGCTCTTTATCAATAGCCGCACGGCACTCGCGGTTCCCTAGTGAACATACGAAACCGTCGCGCCACAAACCTGGCAATAATCTACTTTGCTCGAACCGGAGAGAGTCTCTGGTGTCATTACCCAAGAAAAATCGGCCAACGAAGTGACATGTTGACCGGAAATTAAAAAATGGTGCGCCCAGGAGGATTCGAACCCCCAGCCTTCTGGTCCGTAGCCAAACGCTCTATCCAATTGAGCTATGGGCGCACGCTATTCTGATTCTGTGTCCGCGGGGTTCGGTCCGGGGGGGACCATCCGCGCCGGATCTTCGGCCGTCTCTGTTGGTTGTGATGTTTCCGCCGGCGCCTGGGCCTGCGCGTCGTCCACATCCACGGTCAGCCGAATGCCTCCGATCAGACCCGCCGACACGTTGTAAACCCACCCGAGTACCGTTATGAAGACCGACCCGATCGCCCCGTAGAGAACAGCGAGAAATGGTATCAGAAAGAGGCCGATCACACCACCGAGAAACCCGAGCCCGGCCATTTCGTCGTCCAGGAAACTCCCGAAGACTCCCCCGACGAGGAGCAAAAACCCGTAGATCATGCCCACGACGAGGCCGATCGCCGCGTAAATGAAAAACGCGAGTTTGAACAATGTCCAGAGCTCAATACGTTTGATCTCGAATCCGGTGAGCAACGGAATCTCCCTCGGTAAAGCGTGGCGGAGAGGGAGGGATTCGAACCCTCGGTACGGTTTCCCGTACGCAGGTTTAGCAAACCTGTGCCTTCAGCCTCTCGGCCACCTCTCCGATAAATCTTTTCTTAATGGCGGAGGGCCGGGGATTCGAACCCCGATGGGCGTTAACCCGGCGGTTTTCAAGACCGCTGCCTTACCAGTTAGGACTAGCCCTCCAGTTATTACTAACTCTTTTAACTGAACTTAATTACACGTCCAGTGTCGTCATCATCATAATGCTGTCGGGCCTTGCCTGCTACAGTTTTTGCTACCGTTTTCCCAGAAAACTCCTCTAGTCGC
>JAPUJX010000162.1 GCA_027295975.1 Gammaproteobacteria bacterium | reverse complement strand
ATATGCGCATCCAGACCGAGCATGGCGTGCAGCAACACGTTACAACCCGCTTCGAGATCCTCGGGAGTGGCGTTCTCCGCTTCGTTGTGTGACAGGCCGCCCTCGCAGGGCACGAAAATCATGCTGGTCGGTGCAACCCGGGAAACGTATACCGAGTCGTGCCCAGCCCCGCTCACCATCTCCATATGGGATAACCCAAGCATTCGCGTTGCCGAGCGTACCGCCTGCACACATTCTTCGTTGAATACCACGGCCGGGGAGTTCCACTCGTCACTCACGGAACCGGTGACCCGGCAGGTTTCTGCCGTTTCAGCCACGATCTTGCCGAGTTGCGTAGTGAGGTGTTCCAACACGGCCTGTTCGGGGTGGCGTATGTCGACGGCGAGGGTTACCTGTTCGGGAACGGTGTTTCGAGAACCGGGTCGCAAGGTGAGGTCGCCGAAGGTCACCCGCCCCCAGGGCGCATGATCGTCGATCAGCGCATAAAGACGTTGCATGATGATGCTCACCGCCTTCATGGGATCCTGGCGCTCGGTCATCGGCGTAGGTCCGGCATGGCAGGCGTTGCCGTCGAGGATTACGTCGTACCAGCGCATGCCCTGAACGCCGGTCACGACACCAATCTGCTTTTCCTCGGCCTCGAGAATCGGACCCTGCTCGATGTGTGCTTCGAATGCGCCCCTCAGGGGGCTGTGAGTTGCGGGGCGAGTGCCGAGGTAGCCGATGCCTGACAGAGCCTCGCCGATCGAGGTGCCGTTTCTGTCATGAATACCGTGGGCTTGTTCGAGTTCAAACTCACCCGCCCAGACCCCTGAGCCGATCATGGCGGGTGCAAAACGCACACCCTCCTCGTTGGTCCACACCACCGTCTCCATGGGTCCGTGGGTCGTCACCTTGGCGTCGTTCAAGGTACGCAGCACCTCCAGAGACGCGAGCACACCGTAGACGCCATCGAACTTTCCGCCGGTTGGCTGGGTATCGAGATGGGAGCCCGCGATGATTGGCGCCCGGTCGATTTTGCCCGGCCTGCGGGCAAATACGTTGCCCATCTCGTCTACGGTAATGTTGAGATTGGCCTCTTCGCACCAGGAAACGAACAGGTTGCGGCCAACACCGTCTTCTTCGGTCAACGCTTGACGGTTGCACCCGCCGGCCGGAGTGGCGCCGATCCGCGCCATTTCCATCATGCTCGACCACAGCCGTTGGCCGTCGATTCGCAGATCCCCGGGCGAAACATCAGACACGATTATGGTTCCTCACGTTTACTCCCTGGAATCGCCGTTCATTCACGGCGTAGCGGCTGGCACATGCAGTGTACGCCACCGCCGCCTTTGGTAATCATGGAAATGTCGGGATCGAAAACGGTGAGTCCCATGGTTTTACACCTGGCTTTGAGGGTTGTGCTGTGCGCGGGTAGCAACACCCGATCGTCGCCCAGGCTCATGACGTTGCAACCGAGGTCCATTGCCTCCCGGTAAGGCACCTCGAGAATGTCGATATTTTTGGCTTTCAGCCACGCCAGCACGTCCTCGGGAATCACCTCCACACATACCGCGGCGAGCTTCTCTGCGACCATCACACACATCACATCCATGTGCAGAAAGTGAGGATCGAAGCGGCCTATCATGAACTCCCACCCTTCCTGCTCAAACCAGCTTTTGACCTGTTGGATACCCTCCTCGCTGGTGCGCTCGCCGGAGGTTCCGCAGAGCACGGCGCCGGGTTCGATCATCATGAAGTCTCCGCCTTCGAAGGTGCCCGCGGTGACGATATCGTAGATGGGGATCTGGCCGTCGAGATAAAACTGCAACACCGGCTTGACCTCGCCGCGCCGCCAGGGACTGTACATCTGGCCGATGATGGCCCCCCACGGAGTCATCACGGATGAGTCCCGGGCGTAAATCTGATAAGGCAGCCCGCTGCCGGCGGGTAACTCATGCACCTTGACGCCGGCTGACGTGTAGGCGGCGATCATCTCCTGGTATTGGGAAACGGCGGTCTGGTAATCGAACCTGGCCCCGGCGCGCAAATACCGGCGGGATACCGCGTTACCCGACTGCCAGGAGTAACCTTCGATGGAGCCCACCAGGACGTCGAGCAGACGCCCGTTTTCGGAATTACATCCCCACGTTTCGAGTATTGGGGTGGCGCCGAGTTCCGATCGTGCCTGCACCGGGTTATTTACCATGATTTTGGGGCGTTCGCGCCATTTGCGAGAGTGATCGCTCTCGAAGCTTGGAAATCGGGGGCTTCATGTTAACCAGTACACGGGGATGATCAAAATCACTCGATCAGGCCTGTTGTTACAAATGTAGAACAAAATCGATTCGACGGATTGTCGGACACACCTCATGTCTGCGCTCGGCCGCTTGAACCGTGCCTTAGCGTTTGTTTCGATGTGAAGATATCTTACAAAGATTGGGAATTTTCCGCGAATTTGCCGGGAATGGAGGCAGGGGCGGACCCTCTGCCTTTGTAGTTTTCCAAAGAAAGGTATATAACCCTGCTGAGCGCCACTTTTTGCGTGAGCGCGTGGCTTTGTTGGTCGATTGTTTGACCGCACAGCCGTACGTT
>JAPUJX010000161.1 GCA_027295975.1 Gammaproteobacteria bacterium | reverse complement strand
CCGTTGGTCAGCACGATGTGTTCGGGATCGACGGGTATTCCCTCGAGTTCGGATTCACGGCGAGCCATGGATTGGCGCATGCCGAGGTGCCCCAGGCCTCCCGGGTAGTCTGCAAGTCCGTCGGCTAACTTGTCAATCGCTTTTTCCGCGGCTCTTTTGAGCGCTTCGGTCGGAAAGGTATAAGGATCGGCGCGGCCGCTGCCAAAGTCGTAAAGCAATTCAGACATCTCGGAATCCGGTTGCGTTTCTAATGAGGTACATACCGCTTTCCTTGACCGCCCAAGCTCCCTTCCCCGCGGGCAATGAGTTATCGTATCACGGACGAATGCGAGGCCCGGGATGTCTGGTTGTTCGAGAAACATCAATTGACCAAGTTGCGCATGGGGATGGTGGGCGGCGGCGAAGGCGCGTTTATCGGTCCGGTACACCGAATGGCGGCCGAGTTGGATGGTGAGATCGAACTGGTTTGTGGTGCGTTCGCCAGTGACCCTGAGCGATCGATGCGCAGCGGCCGGAATATCTACGGGCTGCCGGCGCAGCGCTGTTATCCGGACTATGAGGAGATGTTTGCCGTGGAGGCGAACCGCCCGCCTCGAGAGCGGATGCAATTTGTGGTGATTACCACGCCAAACCACGTTCACTACCCGGTGGCGAAGGCGGCTTTGGCGGCGGGTTTCCACGTGGTTTGCGACAAACCCGTTACTCACAAGCTCGAAGAAGCCGAACACCTCGCCGAACTCGTAAGGAACAGCGGCCTGTTGTTCGGGCTGACCTATAACTACACCGGTTATCCGATGGTCAGGGAAGCGCGCAATCTCGTGCATACGGGCGCGTTGGGTCCGGTGCGGCGAGTTGTCTGTGAATACCTGCAGGGCTGGCTTGCCGGTGACGTGGACAACAAGCAGGCGGATTGGCGTACCGATCCGCAAAGGGCAGGCGTTGCGGGTTGTTTTGGCGATATCGGCAGCCACGGCGAAAATCTGTTGGAGTATGTAACCGATCTGAGAATCGTCGAACTTTGTGCGGATCTATCGAGTTTTGTCCCGGGTCGGATGCTCGACGATGATGGCAATGTGTTGTTGCGATTCGACTCGGGCGCCCGGGGAGTACTTTTTGCAAGTCAGGTAGCGGTGGGTGAAGAGAATGGGCTCAAGCTGCGGGTTTACGGAGAGCGGGGTGGGCTCGAGTGGTCGCAGACCGAGCCGAATTCACTTATCACTCGCTGGCCGGACCGCCCCTATGAAGTACGTCGAACCGGCGGCCCCGGGTTGAGCGCCGCGGCATTAATTGCGACTAGACTTCCGGCGGGCCATCCCGAAGGTTACCTCGAAGCGTTTGCCACCTTGTATCGAAATTTTGCGGGCGCTCTGCGGGAAACGCTGAACGGTGCAGACCCCGGGGTGTTGGAATTCCCCACGATCGACGACGGTGTGCGTGGTATGCGGTTCATCTCGGCCGTTGTCGAGAGTTCAAATCAAGGCGGCCGATGGTTGCCGGTATGAACGGGCAGTTGGAACACAAACGTTTAAAACAGCTTGGCGAAGTAGCCGAAGTAGCAGAGGTGACACCATGAAAACCATGAAAGGCCCCGCCATCTTTCTCGCGCAGTTCATCAATGATGAGAAACCGTTCAACTCCATCGAATCGATGGCCGCATGGGCTGCCGACCTCGGTTTCGTGGGGATGCAGGTTCCCATAGGTAATGCGGACTTTATCGATGTTTCGAAAGCCGCCGAAAGCAAGATGTACTGTGATGAGCTGAAAGGGCTTGTTGCCGAGCGCGGCCTGGTGATAACCGAATTGTCCACCCATCTCGAAGGGCAACTGGTGGCCGTACATCCGACCTACGATGTGCTGTTTGATGGCTTCGCACCGCTGGAGGTCAGAGGCAACCCGGCTGCACGCACCGAGTGGGCGGTGGAACGGGTCAAACTTGCCGCGCGCGCCAGTGCCAATCTGGGTTTAGAAGCACAGGCCGCATTTTCAGGCGCTTTGCTCTGGCCGATGATGTATCCCTGGCCGCAACGTCCGGCGGGACTGGTGGAGATGGGATTTGCCGAGCTTGGCAAACGCTGGCGGCCGATCCTCGATGTTTTTGAGGATGTTGGGGTGGATTGCTGCTTTGAGCTGCATCCAGGTGAAGATCTTCACGATGGCGTTACCTTCGAGCGTTTCCTGGACGCGGTGGACGGGCATTCCCGGGCCAACATACTCTACGATCCAAGCCACTTTGTGCTTCAGCAGTTGGACTACCTCGGGTTTCTCGACATTTATCACGAACGTATCCGGATGTTCCACGTCAAGGATGCGGAGTTCAATCCGAATGGCCGCTGCGGGGTTTACGGCGGTTACCAGGATTGGTTGGATCGACCCGGCAGATTCCGTTCGTTAGGGGATGGGCAGATCGACTTTCGAGGGATTTTTTCAAAACTCGCGGGTTATGATTACGATGGCTGGGCCGTGTTGGAATGGGAGTGCTGCCTGAAACACCAGGAGGACGGTGCCAGGGAGGGAGCGCAGTTTATCGACGAACACATCATTAGAGTAACTGACAAGGCCTTCGACGATTTTGCAGCTACCGGCACCGATGAAGCCGCAAACAGGCGGACTTTGGGCCTCACTTGATGATTTCGTTCAGAAATTCGGTGTTTTACCAACCATCGGAAAAAGCAATATGAACCATGAAGAGATTCTCGGGCGCGAACCGAAGCTCCTGCAGCAGGAAGATCGCATTTGTTATTTCGAGCGGGGTTATCTGGGTGTATCCGGTCTGGTTGGCCGTGCGTGGTTGGATCGGTTGAACGGGGTGACGGATGAATTTGTCCAGGCGAGTCGCAAAGTCGAGGGTAAAGATGGTCGGTTCGATCTGGAACCCAACCACGCCTCGACTGCGCCCAGAATTCGCCGTCTCAACGCGCCGGTGGAATTGCACGAACTGTATTGGGAATTTGCGAACTCGGGGCCGTTTGCGGATATCGCCGAGGATCTACTCGGTACGGATTTCAAGTTTCATCATTCGAAGCTCAACTTCAAGTGGGCACTTGGCGGGGAAGAGGTCAAGTGGCATCAGGACATCCAGTTCTGGCCGCACACGAACTACGATGTGGTCACCTTGGGGGTTTATCTCTCGGACGTGACGGATGCGATGGCGCCGATGGGGGTTTTATCGGCGAGCCATGAAGGCCCACTTTTCGATCTCTACGACGAAACCGGTCGATGGACGGGCAATATCCGTGGTGTGGATATACCGCGGTTGGACATTGGCAGCGCTCGTTACATCACCGGTCCTGCCGGTACCGTCACGGCTCACAACTGCCGGTCCGTTCATGGCTCCGCGCCCAACACGAGCGGTTTCTCGAGGCCGTTGCTGCTGTGCACATATTCTGCGGCAGATGCTTTCCCGATAACCAACCTGACCCATGGTGCAAGTCACAGTGAAACAATGATTCGCGGCGAACCCGCACGCTGGGCCCGGTTCGATCCCCGGCCTTGTTTGATGCCTCCTGACTGGTCCACGCAAGGTGGTGTCAAATCTATTTTCGCTCACCAGCAACGAGAGGACTGATTCTGTTGAGGATAAACCCGTGTGGATGAAACTGCTCCTCGCTTTCACAATCGCCGCCGGTGTGACGGCAGCCGCATACGCAGACGAGATACCGCTTTTTGCCGACGATACGGTTGTCGAGATGACGCTGGAAGCTTCCCAGCGCGACCTCAAAAAGGCGAAAAAGGAAGACGACCCGATCCCCGGGTTGCTCACCGTCACCGGCGCTACCGGCAAGCAGACATACGCCGTGATGTTGACCGTACGCGGCAAGTTCCGTCTGGAGAATTGCCGTTATCCGCCTTTATGGGTGAACTTCAAGAAATCCGAGCTGGATGGCACCCTCTTTGCTGGCCAGAACCGCCTGAAACTCGTCACGCATTGCAGAACCGGGAAACGCTACCGCCAACTCCTCTTGAAGGAATACCTCGTTTACAAGATGCTGAATCTGATGACGCCAAAAAGCTATCGCGCGCGCCTTGCGCTCGTGACCTACCTCGACGCCGGCAAAATCGACCAGACGCAACATGCGTTTTTCATCGAGCACCCGCGCACGTTCGAACCGAGGAACGGCCTGGACCGGTTGAAGGTGGAAAAGATACGTGGTTCCGAACTGGCTTTTCTCGATGCGACCCGCGTTGAGCTTTTTGCGTACATGATCGGCCATACGGATTGGGCAGGCACGCGAGGACCGCCGGGTGACGATTGTTGCCACAATGCGCACCTCTATGTTCCCGCGGACTCAACCGTCGCAGAAAATACGATTGTGCCGGTGGCATACGATTTCGA
>JAPUJX010000160.1 GCA_027295975.1 Gammaproteobacteria bacterium | reverse complement strand
TGTTGCTGACCACCGGAAAGTTGCTGAGGTCGATGGTTGGCCCGATGGGCAATATTCACCCGTTCGAGCACCGCCTGCACGCGAGCTTTCCGCTCGGCTGCTGGTACTTTCTGGTAAAGCAGAGGTAGTGACACGTTTTCGGCTACCGACAATTCGTCAACCAGATTGAAACTCTGGAAGATGAAACCGATATGATCTTTACGGATATCCGCAAGTCGTCGCTCGGAGTAGCCGGCTACCTGTTCGTCGAGGAATTCGTATTCGCCATTTGTGGGGGAGTCCAACAATCCCAGGACGTTCAGGAAAGTGGATTTACCGCAGCCCGAAGGTCCCATTACCGCGATAAATTCACCGCGAGCGATCTCGACGGTGACGTGATCGAGGGCCGTGGTCTCCACATCTGCCGCGCGATAGGTCTTGGAAATGTCGTGTAATTTGATCATGTGTTCTCCTCTTTGTCAGTTGTCTGTGCCGACGGCGCCCTCATCCGTCGATAAACAGGCGGTCAACGTTGATAAAATTGTTATATGAAGAAGTAATGACTCGATCCCCGGGTACCAGGCCGGACAGAACTTCGATCTCCCCGGGATTGCGCCGGCCGAGAGAAACCTCCCGCCGTTGAGCCACTGAACCGTTGGCGTCGAGTACGAAAACCCAGGCACCACCGGTGTCGTTGTAGAATGGGCCATTTGGCAACAGCACTGCCTGTTCCAGAAGATCGCCCAATACCAGCCGTAGCTGCAGGGTCTGGCCCCGGCGGATCGCGGTCGGCGCGGCATCGACAAACCGCAGGTCGATTTCGAACTGAGCCGCTTTGACCTCTGAGTAGACCTTGGTCACTTCGAGTTGATAGTCCTTGCCGGTCAACGTCAATGCGGCTCGCTGGCCAACGCGCACCCGGTTCAGATAAAATTCGTTCACCAACGCGGACGCCTTGAAACGATCGACATCGTCAATCTGACCCAACCGTTGCCCCGGAAATTTGGATTCGCCCACCTCGGCATCCAATGCGGTCAACTGGCCAGCCCGAGGAGCCTTGAGCAGTAGATCTTCCAGGTTGCTCCTGGCTATCCCGAGGTTGCGTTGCAACTGGTCGACCGAGTTTTCCAATTGTTCCATCTGCACCACGCGGATGCGTTCGTCCTGCCGCTGGCTTTCCTCGGTTACCTGCCGCCGCGCTTTCCAGTAGGCAAGCTCATCCTGGGCATTCTCGTAATCCTGGCGTGATACATAACGATCGGCTTCGAGATGTTGATAGCGGTCGATCAGCCGGGTGAGTTTGGTTACCTGGTAGTCGATCTCGATTAGATCGCTGCGCAGCTTCAGGCGGTTCTGCTCAATAGCCAGTTGCGTGTTGCGCAGATTGTTCAACTGTTCGCTGACCTCGGCTTCCCTGCCGATCACATCCAACTGCAGGGATGTGTTGGAAAGCTCCAACAGCGGCTGCCCGGCTTCGACTATTGCGCCTTCCTCGACGATCACCCGTTCAACCCGGCCACCTTCGACCGCATCCAGATAAACTGTTTTCTCAGGCTCTACACTGGCCCTGAGGGGGATGAAATCTTCGTATACCCCGCGCCGCACATCGCCAATCTGGATGCGTTGCCCATCCAGGGTGAAACTCGTGCCCGAAGCGCCCGCGGAATACAGGAACCAGACCACCCCGGCCAGTACCACCACGCTCAGCCCGGCGACGAGCAGGGGACGGGTCCGGCGACGCTCAATCGGTCGATCCATGCCGCTGGGAATGTCAGCCATGTCGCCCACTCATATTCTTCTGGTGCCGCCTGTATCGATTGTGTATCGCGTACTCCCCGGGAAGCGAATATCGTGCCAACTTTTTTTTCTTTTGATTACAGTGGGTTAGGTAGTTGCCAGTCGATTGGACCGTCCGTTTGCGAACACTGGGTGTTCGAAAACGAACACCCTTTGGGTTATGTTGGAAGTCGGTTGAAGAACATCGGATATCTCACTCATGGCGAGCCCAAGCTCCGCAACCATTCTGGTCGTCGATGATGACGAAGACGTTCTCACCGCCGCTCGTCTGCTGCTCAAACAGCACTTCGGCGAAGTGCTCACTTGTCTCGATCCGGCTCGGATCCCGGCGCTGATGGAGCGTGGCGCCGTGGATCTGTTTCTTCTGGACATGAACTTCGTGATCGGCGAAAACTCCGGTGCCGCCGGGCTGACGTGGTTGCAACGGATCCTCAGGCGGGATGCGGACGCGGTGGTGGTGTTGATGACCGCGTTCGGAGATCTCAACACGGCGGTGGAAGCACTCAAGGCGGGGGCGGCGGACTTTATCCTCAAGCCGTGGCAGAACGAAAAACTCCTCGCCACCCTGCACGTGGCCCTGGAGTTGCGCCGATCCCGTCAAGCCAGCCAGAACCTGCGCCTGGCGCACAACACCCTTACCCGCTCGGTGCCGGACAGCCTCGTTGCGGACGCTCCCGCGATGCGGGAGGTAATGCGTCTCGTGGGGCGCAGTGCACCCACCGATGCCAATATCCTGATCCTGGGTGAAAGTGGCACCGGCAAGGAACTCATCGCCCAGACCCTCCACGCGTTATCCAATCGGGCAAATGCCCAACTGGTACCGGTAGATCTGGGTGCCACCAATGCGAACCTGTTCGAAAGCGAGTTGTTCGGTCACAAGAAAGGCGCGTTTACCGATGCGCGTACCGACCGCGCGGGTCGGTTTCAGGCGGCAAACGGCGGCACGCTGTTTCTCGATGAGATTGCCAACCTCCCCATGGCACTCCAGGCGAAGCTGTTGAGAGCGCTGGAAACCCGCGAGATTACTCCCCTTGGTGGAGATCGCGCCATCGCCGTGGACGTTCGCGTGCTTGCGGCAAGCAACCGGCGCCTCGATGAGATGGTCGACGGCGGTGAGTTTCGGGAAGATCTCCTCTACCGCATCAACACCCTCACCATTCGTCTCCCTCCGCTGCGCGAGCGGCTCGACGATCTGCCGGAACTGACCCAGCTGTTCATGGATAGATACACGGACAAATACCAGGTTCCGGCGAAGCGACTGAACGCCGAAGCAAAGGCGGAACTCAAGGCTTATCTCTGGCCCGGTAACGTTCGCGAGTTGGCCCATTGTCTGGAACGGGCGGTCATCTTGAGCGAGGCTGAGACAATTACCGTAGCCGATCTGCAGTTGGACACCGCCAGGGTAAACGCCAGGGTAAAAAGGGTGGACGGCAACCTGAACCTCGCCGACGCAGAGCGCCGCCTGGTAGGAGCGGCGCTTGCGCGCCACGCCGGCAATATCTCCCAGGCCGCCAATGCGTTGGGAATCACACGTGCAGCCCTGTACCGGCGCATGGCCAAGTTGGATCTGGATCCGTAAGCGATGAACTTTCGAATCCGGTTCAGATTGCTGCTTTCTCTGCAGATTCTGGGATTGATGATCACGGTCATGACGGCGGCCATGGTGTTGGCGTACACCAGCTATCTGGCCGTCCCGGTGCTCATCCTGGGAGTTGTGGTGTTGCAGGCATATCTGCTGTTGCGCTTCTTCGACGCCGGCATGACGACGCTGGAACACTTCGTCAGTGCGCTCGCGTATGCCGATTTCACCCAACGATTTTCCAGTGCCGAAGTGGATGAGGAACTCAACGCGACGTTCAACGAAATTCTCGAGCGCTTTCGCGACGCCCGGGCGGACAAGGAAGTACAAGCGGCGTATCTGGATACCCTGGTCAAACACGTACCTGTCCCCTTGATGGCTGTGGCCGCGGACGGATCGTTGACCCTGCTCAATCATCCCATGAGAAAGCTACTGGATATTCCGGGGTTCAATCGGTTCGAACAGTTATCCCACGCCGATGCCGGGCTTTCCGAAGCACTGCAACGAGTTGCTCCCGGAAGCTCGCGGCTGATTCAGGCCCGTCTGCACGGGCGGCCGATGGAGTTGCGGGTAAGTGTGTCGGAAATTCGCCTCGGGGGCAGACCGGAGCGGTTGTACACCCTGGAGAATTTGTCGGACGAACTGAACGACCGGGAGGCAAGCGCGTGGCGCAACCTCATCCGGGTCATGACCCACGAGATCATGAATACCCTTACCCCGGTCACTTCCCTGGCCCACACGGCAGATTCGCTCCTCAAAAGCAGCGATGTCGGTAATGATGTGAAGGAGGCTGTAGCCACTATCGCCCGACGAAGCACGCGTCTGCTTGGGTTCGTGGAGCGTTATCGGGAGTTGATGAAGCTGCCGCAGCCGCATATCGAGCCGATCCACGTGGGCAGTATGCTTTCTGAGGTTGTGTCGCTAATGCGGGAGACGCTGAGTGACACCCGTGTCGAATTGCAGATCGACCCACCCGCGTTGCAGGTTCATGGTGATCGGACCTTGATCGACCAGGTGTTGATCAATCTCCTGACCAATGCGGCGGAAGCCCTCGAAGGCCGGGTCGGAGGACAAATACGGCTGCGGGGTTACCTGGAACAGGGCCGCGTGATCATCGCCGTAGAAGACAATGGTCCGGGTATATCGGATGATCTGGAAACACAGATATTCATACCCTTTTTTACCACCAAGAGGGAGGGGAGCGGAATTGGCTTAGCGTTGAGCCGACAGATCATGCGCGCTCATGCGGCGGAGCTTACTCTCAACCGGCATACCGCTGGCGCGAGTTTCAGTCTGATCTTCTAGTTCTGGAGTGGTCAGGTTGGCTGTCGAGGATCAACTCAGCGTTTTTTGCTGGGGCCCAACACGATGTGACGGCGACCGCCCAGGGGATCCTGATTGGTGAATCCGGTTGGCACCTGCTCGATTTTCTTGCCGGATTTCAGGAACGCCTTGACGTCCGCTTCGATGGATTTGCGCATATCTTGGGTGGAGACCCTGGATTCGGCTTTTTTCTTCGGACGACTCATTGAGTATTTCGACTCCACTGTTGATCGCTATAAAGACGGCGCACCTTACCAGAAATTGGTCTCGAACGCGCGGAATATCGCGACCAGAAAGGCAACGGTGATAGTGCCCCGTTTTGTCGGGGCTCTAATCAATCGACTGATATAAGTGGACTATCGGCCCGGATTGAGGATCGCCTGATAGGTCAGCCGCCTCGATAGGGAGCGCACGTCGGGTCGCCCCTGGCCAAACTGTTGAATCATGCCCACAAACACCAGATCTTCGGTTGGATCTATCCAGAACCAGGTTCCGGCCGCGCCACCCCAGTAATATTCTCCCGCCGAGATGGTATCCGCTGCCACCGGATCCATTACCACGGCGAAGTCGAGGCCAAAACCCGTTCCCGAACCCGGTCGCATCTCGGGGTAATCCACGGGCAGTTGATTTCTGTGCATGAGTGCAACCGTGATTGGGGAGAGCAAACGTACGCCGTCCAGTTGACCGCCATTCAACAGCATCTGGCAGAATCGCATGTAGTCGGTGGATGTGGACACCATTCCGCCACCGCCCGAGAGGAAAGTGGGTGGTTCGGTGTAGCCGCGGCGAGACGGGTTTTCCGGCGGTGCGGTTAGCTTGCCATCGTCATCGTAAATGTAAACCGCGGCAAATCGATGCGTGGAAGCCTGTGGTACGAAAAACCCGCTGTCCACCATGCCGAGGGGTTCGAAAATTCGCTCGCGCAGAAACTCATCGAAACGTTGGCCCGACAACACCTCTACCAGATATCCCTGGACGTCGACGGATACGCTGTAATGCCAGGTAGTCCCGGGTTGCTGGCGCAATGGAATACCGGAGAGTTTGTCGATCATGTCCTGCAGAGTCGACCCCGGTGCCATGATGTCGGCTTCCCGATATTTTGTGTCCACCGGCGACTCGGAAAAAATTCCGTAACTCAGCCCGGATGTATGACTCATGAGTTCACGAATCGTCATGGGATGATTTGCGGGTTCGGTAACGATGCCGTTTTCATCTTCGCCGGTAGCGACAGCTAACTCCTTGAACGATGGAATGTATTTTTCCACCGGATCGCTCAGGCGAAACATCCCTTCCTCGTACAACATCATCAAAGCCACGCCGGTAATGGGTTTGCTCATCGAGTAGATGCGAAAAATGGAGTCTTCGGCCATTGTCGTTCCAGCCGCCATGTCCTGATGGCCGAAGGTTTCGAAGTGTACGACCTTGCCGTGCCTCGCGATCATCGTGGTAATGCCGGCAAGGCGACCTGCGTCGACGAGTGCCTGCATTCCAGCCGACAAGCGTTCCAGCCGTTCGCTGGACATACCCGCACTTTCCGGTGTGCTCCTGGCAATCTTCGCAAAAGGACTGCCGTCGGAGTGTGATTGAACTGCCCAGCCGATGGAGGTAATCAGCAGCAGTGTCAGGTAAGTCAGTTTCACCCGTCGGTTAGTGACAAGTTGATAACAGCTGGTCATTTGTTTCCCCTCGTATGAATGGTTCGCGTCGTTTATGGTGTTCTGTTCGGACCGGTGTTCTGCTGTTATATACCCAGATCCAGAGCGTTGTAGTCCTGCAAGCTCGCCTTTGCCTCGGGGGTCCAGCGATGCTCCATCTCCCGGCCCGCAAACGGCTGGTAAATATACGGCGCCTCATCCGGAAACCGCTGTCGGCGCGCATCGATCCCATAGACAATCAGCCGCGATCGTTCACGAATGCGCTCTGCATCGTAGACGGCAATCGCATTGTGTACTCCACCGCTGGTTACCCCCAATACGGATTTGCGCCGGTGAAAGCCGAAGTTGATGGTGACCCGCACGTCGGCACTGGTGTTCGCAAAAGAACCGTGGATCGCCTGACGGTTGCAGATGGCGACGTCACCCGGGGCGCATACCACTGGCACCGCCTCTTCCAGGCGGTCCGATCCGGCCCTTTTCATCATGGCCTTGATGTCGGCTCTGCCTTTTCTGTGCGAACCCGGCACGACCCATAAACCGTTTGCCGGGGTGCAGCCGTACAACTGGGCCATGAAGTTAAATCCGTGCGTGCCTTCATCGAGGTCGGGGCTTTCCCAATGTGTCCAGCCGTCCTGGTGCCACGCGACAGATCCGCCGAGTCCGGGATGTTTGATCCACACCGCTTCGTTGAAGGGTGTGAAATCTTCACCGTTGATCGCGGCAGCTACCGCGAGGAGTTGAGGGTGACCGTAAAGCCGCAGACATGCATCGGAGAACTGCAGCGAGCCGAGGATGAGTTGCACAATATGTTCCGGTGCTTCGGCGGGAGGCTCGAGTTCGATCATCCTCGCCGGATGACGGCCATGAGAGCGGTCGGTGCCGCCAATCGGGTCGCTCAGAGGTTTTACCCAGTTGATGTTGGGCGCCTTGCAGTGGACGCCGAGGGCGGGTCGTCCTCGACTATCGACTCGTGCACCCTTGGTTATGGGAGCACGCGCCAACATGTCGGCCACGTCCCGTTCAATGTCGTCGAGTTCATCGGTACCCAGCACGCCTTCGAAGATATAGAACCCACATCGCGAATACCCTTCGAGAATCTCAGGCTCCAGATTACCCTTCGAGTCGAAGCGGATGGGGCCTCGGTTGGCCAATGCGAGCGCCCGTTGGGCACCGTCCTTTCGATATTGGACCATGGCGGCTTCGTCGGGACCGTAATCGACAATAGGGACAGTTGTGAGAGGCAGATTTGCCAGCGGTATTTCCTCCCCGAAATACTCAGATCCTGGAATAGAATAACACGGTACAAGGAGCGCATATGCAGATTGGACTATTCCCTTTCATCACCGACTACT
>JAPUJX010000016.1 GCA_027295975.1 Gammaproteobacteria bacterium | reverse complement strand
CCGGCAAGCCGGCCCTGGCCGCACGGCAGGGTTGGTCCGGCGATATGACCGAGGTCAATTTCATCGACCACGAGATCATCGAAACCCGGCTGCTTGTCCGGCAAGCGGGCCATTGGGACGCTCTGCCCTATGTCTGGTCCGGAAACGATGCATATCTGAAGGTAACCGGCGCCATCCGCGAGTTCGATATCGAACTGCACGGGCAAACGACAAAATTCAACTACATCGTGCCAACCCGCAACGAATGCGCCGCCTGTCACGCCACGAATCACAGCACCGGTGATATCCAACCCATCGGCTTGAAAGCCAGGCATTTGAACCGGATTTATCCTGGAGAGGATTACAACCAACTCTCCATCTGGCAGAAAACCAACCTGCTGATGGGCCTGCCCGAGTGGGATGAGGTGCCCAGTAACGCGCGCCAGGAGGACATTACCGTTTCCGTGGATCGCCGCGCGCGCGCCTATCTCGACATCAACTGCGGCCACTGCCACAACCCACGGGGTGGGGCAGACACGTCGGGGTTAATGCTGGACGCGCACACGACGTCCGTCCGTCAGCTTGGTTACTGCAAAGCCCCCGTCGCAGCCGGCCGAGGCTCCGGCGGCCGGTTGTATTCCATCGTTCCCGGTGAACCCGATGCCTCGATACTGATTTATCGAATGGAGATCTCCGACCCGGGTAGCCGGATGCCGGAACTCGGACGTACCCTGATTCACAGGGAGGGCGTCTCGCTGTTGCGCCGGTGGGTGAGCGAGATCCCGGGTCGCTGTCTCGTCGAGGGATAAGGAGAACGGAAGATTGGATAAGGTCAAACAGAATTTCCTGTTCATCATTGCCGATCAACTACGTGCCGACCATGTCGGTTTTGGCGGCAATAGTGTAGTGCAAACTCCAAACATCGATGATCTGGCGGCCCGCGCCACGCAGTTCAACCGTGCGTATGTCGCCAACCCCATATGTATGCCCAACCGGGCAAGCATCCTCACCGGCCGCATGCCAAGTGTGCACGGCACACGTTTCAACGGCATCCCCCTCGATCGAAGCGCCCACACTTTCGTTCGAGAACTCCACAACAATGGTTATCACACCGGCCATATAGGCAAGGCGCACTATCAGAATCTCGGCGACGGACCTTCGGGTATCGTTGATAAACTCTTTCCCGTACCGGGAGACGCGCTGACGAGTCCTCATCCCGACGGCTGGGATCAGTTCGAGATGCACGAGGCGCATCAGAACGCTTATGTGGAAATGCCGCCGGACTATTACGGTTTTCAGCACACCGAACTGCTCACCCACCACTCGGATCTCTGCGCCGGACACTACTACCACTGGGTAAAAGAGCGGGGATACGATCTGCGCAAGTTACAGGGCCCGGCCAACGCGAAAAGAAGGTACGACCAGTGGCAGCAGGTATACCAAACCGCCCTGCCGGAGGAGATCTATCCGACCCGGTACGTCGCCGACCGTTCGTGTCGATACCTGGAGGACATGGTCGGCAGCGGGAACCCGTTCTTTCTGCACGTCTCGTTTCCGGACCCGCACCACCCATTCACCCCGCCAGGTAAGTATTACGACATGTACGAGCCGGCCTCGATAGACCTGCCCGCCACGTTTTACGACCCTCACGAGGCTTCGATGCCTCACTACCGGTTCATGACACGGCGTCGGGGCAAAATACCCAAAATGTGGGTTGCGGCTTTTTCACCCACCGAAGATCAGTTCCGCCATGCGGCAGCCGCCGAATACGGCATGATCAGCCTCATCGACCACGCCGTCGGGCAGATTCTCGCCACGCTGGACGCCACCGGCCTCGCCGAGAACACCATCGTGATATTCACCTCGGACCACGGCGACATGTTCGGCGATCACGGCATCATGCTGAAAGGGGCCATGCACTACGAAGGCGCCATTCGAATACCACTGTTGATCGCGCGGCCAGAGCAGGCGGCACTACAAACCGAAGGCCTTGCGGGCTCTCTCGATCTCGCGCAGACACTGTTGGAACTGGCCGGTGTTCCCGAATATCACGGCCTTCAGGGGGTGAGCCTGGTACCCATGCTCGATGATGCCGACGTTAGAGTTCGCACCCAGGTACTGATCGAAGAGGATGAGATGTTCGACATGATGCTCGTCGGTCACCCGTTCCGCGCCCGTACTCTGATCACCGAAAACGAGCGGTTATCGATCTATCAGCACATCGAACAGGGTGAACTGTTCGATCTTTCCGAGGATCCCGGCGAGTTACACAACGCCTGGACGGATCCCTCACGGCGCACCAATCGCAACGATCTGACCGAGCAACTCGCACGCGAACTCATGAACATGGCTGATACGTCTCCCAAGCCAACTCATATGGCATGACTAGTCTTGTTGAGCGCGATTTTGGTTTACAGATGAGTCAAGTTTTTGCCCGGGAGGGAATTGCGAACCTACATGCTCGTCGGTCTGGGGCGGAGTCTCGCTAATTCCTGTTGCGAATAGACGACGGAGGAAATTGCAGGATATTTTGATTGTCGATGGCAACCGCGTTGAGGGTGGGGATGCTCAAAGTGCGTCTACGCTCAGTTCCTCCTGAATGCCCTCATTTCGCGAACTTGCCCCAAGCGGGTCAATTCGCTCCATTCGGCTTCGCTCGAGGCCGCACTTTGAGCATCCCCACCCTCAACGCTGACTGACTTCCGC
>JAPUJX010000159.1 GCA_027295975.1 Gammaproteobacteria bacterium | reverse complement strand
GGCCCACCTCGCCAACCGGAAGCTTTACTGCGTAGGCGTATCGGGTGACGGTGATTCCGCCTCCATCGGTTTTGGACAGTTTGCGCACATCGTGCGCCGGCGGATAAACATGTTGTACCTGGTTGACAACAACGGTACCTACGGGCTGACCAAGGGGCAGTTTTCCGCCACCAACGACAAGGGATCCACCAGTAAAAAGGGCGTACCCAACCTGTACGACCCCATCGATCTGGTAAACATGGCCCTGCAGCTTGGTGCGAGTTTTGTTGCCCGCAGCTTCTCGGGGGACAAGGGTCAGCTTGTGCCGCTGATCAAGGCGGGAATCATGCACCACGGATTCGCTTTCATCGACGTGATTTCTCCCTGTGTCGCGTTCAATAATCACGAAGGGTCTACCAAGAGCTTCGAATACGTTCGCAATCACAGCGGCCACGTCGTGGTGGCCGACTATCTCGAAGGCGTCGACTATGTCGAAGACGCAGAAGAAATCACCGCCGACTATGCGCCGGGTACCACCGAAGACGTCTCCATGCCGGACGGCTCCGTGCTGCGGCTGAGCAAGCTGGACAAAAATTTTGATGTACACGACAGCGTGGCGGCCTTGAACTACATTCAGCAGCGCCAGGAGGAAGGTGAGGTAGTGACCGGCCTGCTGTACGTGGATTCCGAGGCTTCGGACTGTCATGAAGTGCTCCATACCATCGACGCGCCGTTGAACTCCCTGGGGGAGGACGATCTTTGTCCAGGGCAGGAGACCCTGGCCGCCATCAACGACAGCTTTCGCTAGCAGTCATTTGACCTTGAGACGCCCGTTTACTTCTCCTAACGGTAAATTCCTCGATCCTGAGGTTTAATGTGCGAGCGATATTGCGTGTAGGGTGTGAAATTCTCATAATGCGCGCCATTCGAAGCCACTCCCTTACGCCCGCAAACACACTTACGAGGAACCGCCGTGGCACTACCGAGTCTTGACGACTACTTTCCGGATTGGAAGGAACGCGAAGCGCTTGCCGAGGCCATGATTCCCATGATCGGGCGTCTGTATCGGAGCAATGTAGTTACCTATTGTTATGGCCGTTCCCTGCATAGCCAGAGCGTAACCAGAATCATGAAGACTCATCGTTATGTGCGCCAGGTTGCACAGAACGAACTCTCGGAATTCGAAAGTTATCCAATTATGGAGGCGCTCACGCAACTCGACCTCGGACCCTGTCACATCGACGTCGGTAAGCTTACGACTCACTATATGGAGGAGAACGGCAACGGCAGCAAACTCTCTCCGCTGGAATTTGTGCAGCGCGAATGTAAAGAGGTCATCGGTCGTCACGTCCCGCCCCTCGAGAAACCTCAGGACGTGGTGCTTTACGGTTTTGGCCGCATTGGCCGGTTGATTGCGAGGTTGCTGGTCGAAAAAACGGGCAGCGGCCAGCAGCTTCGGTTGCGCGCGGTCGTCGTTCGCAAGGCGAGTGACGATGACCTCCAGAAGCGAGCCAGCCTGCTGCGCCGGGATTCGGTCCACGGCAGTTTTCAAGGCACCCTCAGGGTGGACCAGGAAAACAGTTGCATCATCGCCAACGGCAACGTGATCCGGATAATTTATGCAAACAACCCTGACGAAATAGATTACGAGCAGCACGGGATTCATGACGCCATAATCATCGACAACACCGGGGTCTGGCGGGAGGAGGAAACCCTTGGTCGGCACCTTCAAAGTCCAGGTGCCGCCAAGGTGATTCTGACGGCGCCGGGTAAAGGCAACATAAAGAACATCGTGTCGGGGGTAAATTCCAACACCGTGGAAAGTTCGGACACCATTCTCGCTGCCGCCTCCTGCACCACGAACGCCATCGTACCGGTGCTCAAAGCGGTAAACGACGAGTTCGAGATCGTCCACGGCCACATGGAAACCGTACACGCATACACCAACGACCAGAACCTGATCGACAATTACCACAAGAAGAACCGGCGCGGGCGCGGCGCGCCGTTGAATATGGTCATTACCGAAACGGGTGCCTCCTCGGCCGTCGCTAAGTTGTTGCCGGAACTCGAAGGCAAGCTGACCGGTAATGCCATTCGGGTGCCGACGCCAAACGTGTCCCTGGCAATTCTCAATCTGACCCTGGGTCGCGAAACCGATGTGGAGGAGGTCAACAACTTCCTGCGCCGAACCGCCCTGCACTCCAAAATGCAGCGGCAGATCGATTTCACGATGTCTCCGGAGATGGTGTCCTCGGACTTCGTCGGCAATCGGCATGCGTGCGCGATCGATGGTGGCGCAACCATAGTAAAGAACAATCGAGTTGTGCTTTACGTCTGGTATGACAACGAATTTGGCTATGCCTGCCAGGTCATTCGCGTGGTTCAGAAATGGGCCGGGATCTCTTATCCGCTGATTCCGAAGGATGTGGTCAAGCAGGGGTTTTAGGAGAATCACCCGACCCGGAGAGTTGCGTGGCGGAACCCGGGCGAGGTGATAGTCCTGGCGGTGCTAACATTGGCATCCCTGCTTGGCACCACTATAATTCGCGCGGTCGACCGAAGCTGCTCTGGCCAGATTCTCGCGACACCTCATGTACTCCGTTTGATGAGTGATTTGTGCCTGACCCGACATGAGTACCTGTAACCCATGGGTGTCTGCCTGGTTGTTGCGAGGGTCAGCAAAAGGATTTCAGCAAATCAGTGATGTGAGTGCGAAGCAACCGTAAACCGTAAGTGTCGATAATCAACATCAAGAAGGGTCTCGACCTGCCGCTGCCCGGCAACCCGGAACAGCATATCGAACAGGCGCGCCCGGTACGGAGCGTCGCCGTGCTCGGAGACGATTATCCCGGGATGAGACCCACGATGCTGGTGCGTGAGGGCGATCGGGTGATCCGTGGGCAGGTGCTGTTCACAGACAAAAAGAACGAAGGCGTACAGTTCACCGCACCGGCAGCGGGAAGAGTCTCCGCCATCAATCGGGGGGCCAAGCGTGTTTTACAGTCGGTTGTCATCGAGGTGGAGGGGGATGCAACCGAGAGCTTTACACGTTTCGGCATCGACGACATTGCGGACTTGAGTCGCGGGCAGATTGTCGAAAATCTGGTTGCCAGTGGGATGTGGACGGCTCTACGCACCCGACCCTACAGCAAGGTACCGGGAGTCGATTCATCCCCACATTCGTTGTTCGTCACCGCGATCGACAGCAATCCGCTGGCGGCGGATCCGGCTGTGGTCATTCCGGAATATGCCACGGAATACGCAGCGGGCCTGGATATTGTTGCGAAGCTGACGGAAGGAGTGGTTTACGTTTGCCAGCAAGCGGGTAAGTTTCTACCGACGGGGACCGATGCAAAAATTTCCGTCGAGGAATTCTCCGGCATCCACCCGGCGGGCCTGCCCGGAACACACATCCATTTTCTCGACCCGGTAAGCCCGAACAAAACGGTCTGGTACATAGGCTATCAAGACGTGATAGCGGTGGGCAGCTTGTTTCTGACCGGCAACATCCTCGGCGATCGGATCATCGCGCTGGGCGGACCGGGAGTGCTGCGCCCCAGGCTTTTAAAGACGGTACAAGGTGCGAATCTGGAAGAACTCACCGCGGGAGAGCTTCGTGACGGTGAGCAACGGGTGATTTCCGGCTCGGTGTTGTCCGGCCGTGAAGTGATTGGCCCTGTTTCGTTTCTCGGCCGCTACCACTTGCAGGTTTCGGTCCTGCCGGAAGATCGTACACGCCGGTTGTTCGGTTACCTGACCCCCGGTCTCGACAGACATTCGGTTTTTCCTGTTTATCTGTCGACATTGTTCGGCTCAAAAACCCTGAATTTCAGCACATCGTGCAACGGCAGCCCTCGCGCCATGGTACCGATTGGTACCTACGAGGCGGTCATGCCCCTGGACATTCTTGCCACCCAACTCCTGAGGAGCCTCCTCATTGGTGACCTGGACACCGCAATTGGCCTCGGTTGCCTGGAACTCGACGAAGACGACATTGCCCTGTGCACTTACGCCTGCCCGGGCAAATACGAATACGGCCCGGTTTTACGTCAGGTGCTCACCCAGATCGAGAAGGAGGGTTAGTCGCCGGATGCGCAAGCTACGCTCCTTCATGGATGATATTGCCCCCTATTTCGAGGAGGACGGCCGGGTTGCCTGGCTCTACCCGCTGTACGAAGCCATCGACACCGCGCTGTATACACCCGGCACCGTTACCGGCGGCGCTGCCCACCTGCGCGACGGCCTCGATCTGAAACGGATCATGATGACGGTGTGGGCTTGTGCGTTCATACCGGTATTCGCGGGCAGCTATTTCACCGGCCTGTACGCCAACGAAGCCATGCAGGCGGTGGGTGTCGACTCTGTCGGCAATTGGCGAGCCATCTTCCTCGACGTGCTCATCGGCTACGATTCCAATAGTTACTGGGATTGCCTGGTGCACGGGCTGGCTTATTTCATTCCCTTGTACGTTGTCGTGTTCGCGGTGGGTATCGCGTTCGAAATCTGGTTTGCCGCCAAGCGTGGACATGAGGTAAACGAGGGGTTTTTCGTAACGAGCATCCTTTTCACTCTTACCCTGCCGCCTACCACACCTTTGTGGATGGCGGCGGTTGGCATCATCTTCGGGGTTGTCATCGGCAAAGAGGTGTTCGGTGGCACCGGCAAAAATTTTCTCAACCCGGCGTTGACGGGGCGCACATTTCTCTATTTTGCCTATCCGGCACAGATGTCGGGTGATGCGGTATGGGTGGCCGTGGATGGCTACACGCGTGCAACGGCGCTGGGCCGTGCTGCCCTTGGCGACGATTATGGGGTGAGCCTCTTCAACGCCTTCATCGGCAACATGGCGGGCTCGCTCGGTGAAACATCGACCCTCGCCATATTTCTCGCCGCTTTGATCCTCGTGGCAACGAAAATTGCATCGTGGCGGATCATGGTGGGCGTGTTACTGGGCATGGTAGCCACCTCGCTCGTGTTTAATGCCATAAATTCCACCAACCCGATGTTTGCGATGCCTTTCTGGTGGCATGCGGTGTTGGGCGGATTTGCGTTCGGCACGGTATTCATGGCCACCGACCCGGTGTCCGCGGCAATGACCAATTCCGGCCGGTGGGCGTACGGAGCGCTTATCGGGGTGATGTGCGTGCTGGTGCGTGTGGTAAATCCGGCCTTTCCGGAAGGGATGATGCTGGCGATTTTGTTTGGCAACCTGTTTGCGCCGCTCATCGATCATTTTGTGGTTCAGGCAAATATCAAGCGGAGGCTCGCTCGTGGCTGAGTTCAACAGGCCCGTGGCTGATTTTAGTGACGCCGGTGGCCGACTTTAATGACGCCTGTGGCTGATTTTAATAAAGAAGGCTTGGGAAACGTGCTTCTGGTTGCGGTTTCCGTTTGCCTGATTTGCTCCATAGTGGTGTCTTCCGCGGCGGTGCTGTTGAAACCCCAACAGCAGATCAATCGGGAGTTGGATCGCAAGCAGAACGTCCTGCGTGCTGCCGGGATGTTACCCACCGACGGAAGCACCGATAGCGAAGGTCGTGGCGTGGACGAACTCTTCAAACTGTTTCGAGTACGGGCCGTGATTCTGGGGTCCGGCGAATACACCGATTCGGTGGATATTGAGAGTTACGACCAGACCAAGGCATCACGGATGACCGATACCTCACGGGATCTCACCGCGAGTGAGGATATCGCAACCCTGGGCCGCCGGGAGCATGTTGCGCTGGTGTATCTGCTCGAAACCGAAGGGGTGCTCGACAAGGTGGTCCTGCCGGTGCGCGGTTATGGCCTTTGGGGCACCCTGTTCGGTTACCTCGCTATCGAAGGAGACCTCGAGACGGTTGCAGGATTGGGTTTTTATTCACACAAAGAGACGCCCGGACTTGGTGGCGAGGTTGATAATCCGAACTGGAAAGAACAGTGGCCGGGTGTTTCCCTGTTCGACGAATCGGGAGCACCCGCGGTGCGGCTGGTGAAAACGCGCTCGGCCGAGGGCAGTACGGCGGCAACCCACGAGATCGATGGTTTGTCGGGTGCAACGATGACGAGTCGAGGCGTCGAGAATCTCGTTCGTTTCTGGACCGGTGAACTGGGTTACGGTCCGTTTTTGAGCAAGTTAGCGGCGGTGGTTTCACCATGACAACTCCCAAGCAGGTTCTGATCGATCCGATCTTCAACAACAATCCCATCGCTCTGCAGGTTTTAGGGGTTTGTTCAGCATTGGCCGTAACCGTGAATATGTCCACCACGCTGGTAATGTGTGCGGCCGTCACCTTCGTCACTACGATGTCCAACGTTTTTGTATCCGCCGTGCGCAACCGGGTTCCCACGAGCATCCGCATCATCGTTCAGATGACGTTGATCGCATCCCTCGTGATCGTCGTCGATCAGATTTTGCAGGCGGTCGCTTACGATATTTCGAAAAGCCTTTCGGTATTCGTCGGGCTCATCATCACCAACTGCATCGTCATGGGTCGTGCCGAAGCATTTGCCATGCAGAATGGTCCCTGGTTGTCGGCTCTGGACGGGTTCGGCAACGCGCTCGGTTACAGCGTCGTCCTGATTGCCGTGGCTCTGGTTCGTGAGCCGCTCGGCTCGGGAACACTGCTGGGTTATGAGATTCTGCCGCGGGTTGCTGACGGTGGTTTTTATCATCCGAACGGGTTGATGCTTCTGGCACCGAGTGCGTTTTTCATCATCGGTCTTTTCATCTGGGCGATTCGTTCCTGGAAGCCGGATCAGGTGGAGGTCCCCACTTACGAGATCGCCCCCAACACGCAGTACCGGGAAGCGATGTGATGTTGGAGCACTATTTGGGATTGTTCATCCGCGCCGTATTCATCGAGAACATGGCGCTCACTTTCTTTCTCGGCATGTGCACGTTCATCGCCATCTCGAAGAAGATCTCCACGGCCATTGGTCTCGGGGTCGCCGTGACCGTCGTGCTGGCAATCACCGTTCCCGTCAACAACCTGATTTACAACTATCTTTTGCGAGATGGTGCCCTTGCCTGGGCCGGTTTCCCAGAAATCGATTTGAGCTTTCTCGGGCTGCTTTCCTACATAGGTGTAATTGCCGCCATGGTGCAGATTCTGGAGATGTTTCTCGATCGATTCGTGCCACGTCTGTATAACGCGCTTGGGGTTTTTCTGCCGCTGATAACGGTGAACTGCGCCATCATGGGGGCGTCACTTTTCATGGTAGAAAGGGACTATACCTTTACCGAAAGCACCGTGTTCGGCCTCGGTGCCGGTGTGGGCTGGGCGCTTGCGATCACCGCCCTTGCCGGTGTACGGGAAAAGCTCCAGTACAGCGATGTGCCCGAAGGATTGCGGGGACTTGGCATCACGTTCATCTCGGTCGGCCTCATCAGCATGTGCTTCATGTCGTTTGGAGGCATCGATATCTAAGGAACGGGATGTTGTTGGACACCACCATTATCCTTGGTGTGGGAATGTTTACCGGGACCGTGCTGTTTCTGGTTGTGGTCATCCTCCTCGCCCGTTCGCGGTTGGTCAGCAGCGGCGACATAACCATCGAGATCAACGACGATCCGGATAAGTCCGTCGTGGTTTCAGCCGGTGACAAGCTGCTGGGTACGCTCGCGGCGAAGGGCATATTTCTGGCGAGTGCCTGCGGTGGGGGCGGTACCTGTGCGCAGTGCCGATGTCAGGTGGTACGGGGTGGCGGCAGCATTTTGTCCACGGAGGAAGGGCATTTCACCCGGGGTGAAATTCGAGATAACTGGCGCCTCTCCTGCCAGGTGGCCGTTAAACAGGATCTGAAAATCCGGGTTCCCGAAGACGCGATTGGAGTGCAGCGGTGGGAGTGTCAGGTCACCGCCAATTCGAATGTTGCCACCTTCATCAAGGAACTGAATCTGCAACTGCCCGAGGGTGAGGAGGTCGACTTCCGCGCGGGTGGGTATGTACAGCTTGAAATTCCACCGTACGAGATGGACTACAAAACGATCGACGTTGAGGGAGAGTATCACAGAGACTGGGACCGGTTTGATGTCTGGAAATATCGAAGCCGGGTCAGCGATCCGACAATCCGCGCTTACTCCATGGCGAACTACCCGGATGAAAAGGGAATTTTGAAGTTCAACATCCGTATCGCCTCTCCACCGCCTGGCCTGGACGTGCCACCCGGTAAAATGTCTTCCTACGTGTTTGGTCTGAAACCCGGTGACAAGCTGACGGTTTTCGGCCCGTATGGGGATTTTTTTGTTAAGAAGACGCGCGCGGAAAAAATATGGATTGGCGGCGGCGCCGGTATGGCGCCACTACGTTCGCAGATATTCGACGAGCTCAAGCAGGCCAACGAGACCTACAAAATGAGTTACTGGTACGGTGCTCGCTCGTTACAGGAGATGTTTTATGCAGAGGAGTTCGATGAACTCGCGAGCCAGTTTGACAATTTTACCTGGCATGTGGCGTTATCGGACCCCCTGGAAGAAGACAACTGGCAAGGCCACCAGGGATTCATTCACCAGGTGGTGTTCAACAGTTACCTGAAAGACCATCCCAATCCGGAGGACTGTGAATATTACCTCTGCGGACCGCCCCCCATGGTGGCTGCCATCATGCAGATGCTCGGAGATCTGGGTGTGGAGCCCGAGAATATCCTGCTGGATGATTTCGGAGCCTGATCGTTATCCAAAGTGCTCGAGAAGATACCAAACCGAAGCGATGCGATGTTCGACAAATCGGCCTTGAGCCCCGGCACCGCAGTCGCGCAGAGAATGTATACTGACGCGCACGGGATAAATCAGATAACCGAAGGAAAGCCCATGTCGCTGGCTCGCTCCCAGAAAAGAAAGTTCAACAACCTGTTCATCTACAGTTGCTCGCTCGTCTTGCTGGCAGCAGCCGTGGCCGAGGGCGCTATCAAGCGAACTACCTCCGGTTTGCCGGATCTTACCGGCACCTACGACGTGGCGACTCTGACACCGTTCGAGAGGCCAGTTGCATTTGGCGAAAATTTATATCTGACTCGGGAAGAAGCCGAGAAAATCTCGGAGGAGGAGAGGCTGCGGGTAGAAACCAGTTCCCAAGCCAGCGACCCGACCCGCGAGGCGCCACCCGACGGTGGGGATGGTTCACCCGGGGCTGCCGTCCGGCCGTTTTTCGGATCGACTACGATAGAGGTCCGGAACCTGCCCGGTTACTGGAAAAAGACGCGCTGGTCGCCGAGAAAAGCGGAAGCGACTGACGAATTTAACGAATTGGCCACACACATT
>JAPUJX010000158.1 GCA_027295975.1 Gammaproteobacteria bacterium | reverse complement strand
TTTCAGCTTAGGTGTATCATGTTCATCCTGGTGTCTCTACAAGCCTGTGATCACGCTGAGATCCGCACCAAAGCAAGCTAAGCCCCCAAATGCTATCGCCAGAGGGTGTTGTTGCATGGCTCGGAAGTGAGCGCGGGTCCCCGGCCCCGAGCGTCACGCGGCGTTCGGAGCTTGCTCGCGATATCACAAATCTGAGGTGTGCGAAAAGTGTGCGAACTCTGGGAACATTCAGCAGCATCGGTGGGAGTCTCGCCCTAACGAGGGCGGGAAAGCAAATTCCTATTGAGACACAGTATTACCTCTTGAATATGATTCGTGATAAGCGCGCATCTGGGTTGCGCGACTTCCATTGTTGGCCGTATTCCAAAAGGAAAAGGGTGCCATCATTGGCAAAGGCCATGTCCATCGGACGACTGAACTCAGTCGAAGGGAGGAAGTTCTCCATGTAAGCATAATCTCCGTCCTCATCCATGGTCACGACAAAAACTTTATGTCGCATCCACTCAAACATGAAGAGCTTGCCTTCGAAATACGCTGGAAAGCCTTGAGGTCCTGAGTTGGTAGATTCTCGATAAACCGGGCCGGCCATCGCGGTTCGTCCACCTGTTTTAAGCAGGGGAAACTCCGGTGAATCACTGTAGGGGTACCAGATCCATGCAGGTTGCGCCGGGGGAAGGTTGGTGATTCCCGTGTTGTTCGGCGAATCGTTGACAGGAGCAGCAGGATCATGGACAGTCAGAGATCGCTCCGCTGCAAAATCGTAATCGAAGTAAGCTTTATTGTCTCCCACGAAGTACGGCCATCCGAAAAACCCGGCAGAGCGCGCCTGGTTTAATTCATCATGCCCTGCAGGCCCACGATCTTCTTCAGGCTCATCGGCGTCCGGCCCTACCTCTCCCCAGTAGAGCCAACCAGTCCCGGCATCAACGGATATCCGAAACGGATTTCGGTTACCCATTGTGTAAATCTCCGGGTGACCGTTAACTCCATCAGCGAACAAGTTTCCTTCGAGGATGGAATACGAACCATCGTCTTCGGGACGAATGCGCAATATCTTGCCGCGATAATCCCTTGAATTTGCACTCGTTCGTTGGGCGTCCCAGGGTGAACGGCCTTCACGCTCATCCGTCGGACTGAAGCCGTCAGACGCGAAGGGATTAGTGTCATCACCGGTTGAGACGTACAGTGATCCGTCTGGCCCAAAAGTGAGTGAACCGCCTGCATGGCAACATTCATCCCGCTGCGTTGGCACCACAAGTAATACACGTTCGGTATCCAGGTCTATCGTGTTGCCATTGAAATAGAATCGCGACAGGTGCTGTTTGGGCATGTCACCCGGAGCTGAGTAATACAGATACAGCCATCCGTTATTTTCGAAGCCGGGATCCAGGGTCAACCCCAGTAGACCATCTTCCATTTCCGAAAACACATCGATCTCAGCAACAATTCCAATTAATCCTGTCGCCGGGTCCACTAGATGTACGCTGCCATGGCGTTCAATAAATAGAACCCTTCCATCTGGCAAAGGCGCCAATTCCATTGGTTCACGCAGATTTTCCATAAGGACCTGCAACTCGAACTGCGCTTCATTCGGGGTCAGTTCCGCGCCCGAGCCACCTTTCATTACCCACTCGATTCCACCGTTGAGATGGGTGAGAAATGCTTCTTCGGACCAGGATTCAGCCGTATGTCCCAGTTCTGTATAGAATGCCCTTCCTCCATTAAACTCATGATACCAGGCCATCGGATGGGTGGTGCCGTCTGTGAAATCCTCCCCAACATCGTACGACGTTTCATCTATAGAAATCAGCACCTGCACATCGGCGTTGACCATTCGCAGGTTATACCATTCATCTGTTCGGGTCCACGTAGAGGGAAGATGTGCGGTGGAAGCGTGTGAAGGGTCCACCAACAGGTCTGCTTCCTGAATTCGGGGATGACTCACGAAATATCCGCCAACCAACTGCCCATACCACGGCCATCCGTACTCGGTATCCGACGCGGCATGAATTCCTACATATCCGCCACCCTTTTGAATAAACCTTTGAAAAGCTATCTGTTGGGCGTCGTCCAGTACATCTCCGGTTGTATTCAGAAAAATGACCACGTCGTAGGATGCCAGAGATTCATCGTTGAAGGTCGCGGGGTTTTCAGTGGAGTCGACTACAAAGCCATGTTCCTCTCCAAGAGCAGCAATGGCCGCATGGCCATAAGCAATGGAAGCGTGCCGATAACCTTCAGTCAGGGAAAAAACGAGGACCCGTTTGTCGGCTGAAATAGATCCGAACAAAACAAATGCCGTCACGGCTACAGCGATTATGACGGAAAAGAGGAGTTTATTCACGGCATGAAAGGTAGAATTCTGCGATAGGAATTTCCTTTCGCGTTTCCCAAATATGTCGCACTCGACTTGATGTGTCCATGACCGGCGGACATGAACCACAACGATCCGGCGGCGATGGCGACGAGGGAGAGCATATTCACCACCAACCGGACTCGGGAGAACGAAGGTGCCTACCCGTCGCGATCGGCCAAACTACTCGTCGGCACGACGGGGTTCTCGAGCCGCTCGCCATCCTGCTCCACCACGAACGCTTCCATCGCGTAGTATGCCGGGAGGCCCAGCCGTTCCAACTCCGCCGCCGTCGCCCGGTTGCGATCCTCAACTCGCTCCCAAAACTCGCGCGGGTCAGGTCCGGGAAACAGCGCCTCGTCCTTTTGCGATTGATGTCGATAGATCGCGAGAATCTTGAGCCGTAAATCGGCCTGGGACATCGGCACGAGCACGCTCGCTTCCGTCACGGGCCATTCCTGCCACGCCCCGCGGTAGAGCCACACCTCCGGCGCCGGACCACGGTAGATCTCCAGCGCGCGCCGCACCGCCTCGAGGCAGAGACGATGGGTGCCGTGTGGATCCGACAAGTCTCCTGCCGCAAAGACGAGATCGGGTTCGGCTTCGTCGATAACCTCGGAAACGATCGCCACGTCGGCGTCGGCAATCGGCTTCTTCTTCACTGCACCGGTCTGATAAAACGGTAGGTTGAGGAACCGCGCCTGTTCGGCGCTCATACCGAACGTCTCCAGCGCGGAGATCGCTTCCGTTTCTCGAATCAGGCGCTTGAGTGTCAGGACATCCGGCTCATCGACGTCTCCGGGGTTTTTACTGCCCAACGTCTCCTCGATCCGATGCTCGAATTCGTGCGCGCCACCCGCGACCTGCGGGAAGCCGTCTGCAATACGGGTCAATAACTCGAGGTAGCGACGGACCTCGTGATCGAACACGGCGATGTTGCCCGACGTCTGATAGGCTACCGTGATGTGATTGCCGTTGTGATGCAGCTTCGCCAGCGTTCCCCCCATCGAGATCACATCGTCATCGGGATGCGGAGAAAACACGACGATGCGCCTACCCTTAGGCAGCTTCGCCCGCCCGCGAATCTTCGCGATCAGGGTGTTGAAGACCAAGCCGTTCAACGGCTCGGCTGTCCCGTGTCGTGCCAGGAGTGCACTCAGGTGGTGGTCGCGATAGTCCCCGGTGCCCAGGCGCAGCACGGATCTCTCGACTCGCTTCGCCAGCCACGTCACTGCCTCGACTTCGCGGTGCAGGTTCCACTCGACCTCACCCACCAGCCATGGGGTGGCGACGCGCGTCAGGTCAGCGGCTGCGGCGGTGTCGACGTACACCGCGGCATTGGGATGCATTTGGAGGAAGGTCGCCGCGACATCGGAATCGACCTCACCCTCAACCGCACGACGGATGATTCCCGCCTTGTGTTCACCGGTCACGATGAGGGCGATCTCTCGCGCCTCGAGAATCGTAGCGACCCCCATCGTCAACGCTTCGAGCGGCACGTTCGGCTCACCAAAGAAGTCCGCCGCCGCGTCTGCGCGCGTTATGGTTTCCAGGAAGGTGAGTCGTGTGCGCGATTCGCGTCCCGAGCCCGGCTCGTTGAACCCGATGTGACCGCTTCGGCCGATCCCGAGCAGCTGCAAGTCGATGCCGCCGACTTCCGCAATGGCACGTTCGAACGCCGCGCAATGCTCGGCGCTTTCCTGCGGAGGAAGGTCACCGCGTAGAATGTGGATGTTCGCGTCTGGGATATCGACGTGATCGAGCAAGTGTTCTCGCATGTACCGGTGATAGCTGTGAATGCTATCGGGGTCCATGGGGAAATACTCATCGAGGTTGAACGTGATCACGTTCTCAAACGAGAGGCCCTGTTCGCGATGGAGACGGATCAGTTCACGGTAGACGCCGACCGGGCTGGATCCGGTCGCCAATCCCAACACCGCCGGCTTCCCCTCGGCCGCACGTTCGCGAATGAGGGCCGCGATGCGCGAGGCAACGACCGAGACGATCTCTTCGTCGTCTTCGAAGATGAAGACAGGAATACGTTCGCGCGTCGTGGTCATCGAGGATCCAGAATGAGGGTATCCAGAATATACCGCCTCGCACGACCGTCAGCGCCGAGGCTATGTGGGAGTCGATACGCTCCTTTGCCTTTTCAAATTCCGTCAAGTCGATGAAGATTGAAGTCTCAGAACTCGAGCACCGTTGAAGAGATTGAAGACGGGCACGAACTGTTCGGGTGGCCGGCAGATGCCCCAGTACCGTCGGTCCCGTAATTGACGTACCCCAACTTGCGGATCCGGCACTGTGCTTCCAGGCCGGCCGGGCCCTACGATCTCGGTGCTGCAGGTTCCGCCGCGTAGATGAATTCGTAGTAGTCGCGCATCGTGAGTTCCGCGGCTGCCTGCTCGTCCACGATCACGGTCGCATCGCGGTGCAGTTGAATTGCGCTTGCCGTCACCATGCTTGTGAGCGGTCCCTCGACGGCTTGGGCAATCGCTTTGGCCTTGGCCTTCCCGCTCGCAACCATAACCAGCTTCCGCGCGTCGAGGATCGTCCCGACGCCCATGGTGATCGCATAGACTGGAACATCCTCTCGGCGCTCGAAGAACCGGGCGTTGTCGTCGATTGTCTGCTTCGACAACGTCTTGAGCCGCGTTCGCGAGCTCAGAGAACTGGTTGGCTCGTTGAAAGCGATGTGACCGTCAGAGCCAATACCCAGGATCTGCAGGTCGATTCCGCCACATTGTGCGATCCGCTGCTCGTACCACTCGCAGAACGCGGGGTAGTTGCTGGTCGTACCAGAGGGGATGTTGATGTTCTGGCGTGGTATGTTCACGTGCTGGAAGAAGTGCTCGCGCATGAAGTAGTGATAGCTCTGAGGATGATCCATGCGCAGGCCCACGTATTCGTCGAGGTTGAACGTCGTAACGCGAGAGAGGTCGAGTTGCTCCTCCTTATGTAGCCTAACCAACTCCTGATACAGGCCGAGCGGTGTGGAGCCGGTCGCCATGCCCAACACGGCGTTCGGCTTGGTGTTGACCACCTCGACGACGATCTGAGACGCGACCTTGCTCATTTGCTCGTAGTCTCGGTTAATGACGACTTCCATTGAGAACCTCCAGCGTGATCATCTCAGGTATGAAAAGGTATCCTCGAGTTCGTAAGGCTGGTATGGTCGGCAGCTTCACCAACCGCACGGGCGGCCCAGTCTACCTGGTGAATTGCCCGCGACGTTCGCGGTGCTTCTGGGCCGCAACCGTCGCCCGGTCTGTTGCTTGACGGACCTAGCGCACCAATCTAGCCTCGCCCGCCAGCCCGCCATAGCTTAGAGGCTGGGACCAGAGGAGGCCGCCATGGCCGGGACTTTGGACCAGCTCAAGCAGACCCT
>JAPUJX010000157.1 GCA_027295975.1 Gammaproteobacteria bacterium | reverse complement strand
GCGGCACTTGCGTTACAAGGTGGAAACTGGGATTTGTTGTGGGTGGAAAAGGAGTTGCTGCCCTGGATTCCCGGGTGGCTGGAAACTTTTTTGTTGCCTGAGGGGACCGCGTTGGTGCTGGATTACGACGACGCCATTTTCCATCGTTACGATCAACATCCCCGGCCGTGGGTACGAAGCCTTTTTGGATCAAAAATCGCCCGACTGATGCGCGGTGCCAGTCTGGTGATCGTTGGCTGCCCTTATCTCGCCGACTACGCGCAACGGGCCGGTGCGTCGAGAGTGGAGGTTGTGCCTACCGCCGTGGATACCCAACGTTATCTACCGAGAGATGCCGCCCGAACGACGGGTAGGTTCGTGATCGGGTGGATAGGCACTCCCTATACCGTCCGGTACCTCGAACCCCTCAGCGGCGTTTTGCGCGAGCTGCAGGATACCGGCCCGGTGGAATTTCACTTTATCGGGGTTCCGGAAGGTTTGGATCTTGGTATCCGTTACCAGGCCAGAACCTGGAGCGAAGAGACGGAGGTCCATGAATTACAACAGCTTGATTGCGGCATCATGCCGCTGGATGACGGTCCGTTCGAACGTGGCAAGTGCGGTTACAAGATAATTCAGTATTTTGCCTGCGGCGTACCCGCCGTCGCGTCCCCGGTGGGCGTCAACAAGGACATCGTCATTCCCGGTGAGAACGGATTCCTGGCCGGTGACCGTGCCGCGTGGCTTTCCCACCTCAGGGAACTGCGCGACGATGTGGGCCTGGCCCGGCGCCTGGGTGAAAAGGGGCGCACCCTGATAGAGGAGCGATACTCAACCGAACTCAACTTGGACCGCATCGCAGAACTGCTGCGCTCGGCGGTTGTTAGGAAATTGACAGGTTGAGCGTCCAGCCATAAAGAGAATAAATAGAATAGCCCTGCAACGCCGCCGCTTACACGCCACGGATTCCGAACCCGCGTGGATGTGTTAATGCTCGTCTTTCGAAAAACCCGATTCCGCAACCCTTCTGACCATACAGTTCCGCAACCGAAGCCCAACGTTGCGTCCCCAGGCAAATTGTTCGATATTGCCGAGCTTCGATACAGGGACGCTTGATGCCAGAGAACTTGGCACTATATGTACTGCTCGTGGCGGCGCTGGGGATCGGTTTCCTGTTGGGTCGCAGGGAACGGCGCAGACGACCGCGCGAATCGGGCATGGTCGCACACGACTACTTCCGTGGTCTCAACCATCTGCTGAACGAGCGCCACGACCTCGCCATCGATACGTTCGTCGAAGCGATGGTGGTGGACAACGATACTGTCGATACTCACCTTGCCCTCGGGAGCCTCGTGCGCCGGCGTGGCGAGGTGGACAAAGCGATACGTATTCATCAGAACCTTCTCGCTCGACCGGTTTTGTCGAGCAACCATCGTACCCAGACGGAACTCGAGCTTGCGCGGGATTATCTCGTTGCGGGTCTGCTCGGGCGGGCTGAGAACCTGCTCCTGGAGCTTGCCCGCAAAGGTTCGGAGAAGACCGTTGCCAGGGAGTTGCTGCTCGATATCTACCAGCGTGAAAGCGATTGGGATCAGGCCGTGGTGGTGGGTCGGGAATTAGCCCGGCAGGATCGCTCCGTTCGCGCGCAGCTTGCCCACTTCCAATGTGAGCTGGCGGAGATTGCCCTGGACAAAGGGGACCTGCGTGGGGCTCGTGGAGAGCTTGCCAAAGCGTCGAATTTCGACGCCGGGTGTGCAAGGGTCAGCCTGGTGGGGGCAAAAGTGGAATTCGAGGCGAAACGGTATCGCGAGGTGAAACGCCTGTTGCGCAAAACCCGCAGTCAGGATGCCGCTCTGGCGGTTGAGTCGCTGGCGATTTATCGGGCAGCGAGCGATGAACTCGACGATGAGAAGGGTTACGTGAGTTATCTCAACGAATGTTTGGCCAGTGCCCCCCATCTGGCGGTCATCGAAGAGCTTTTAGGTTTCGTTGAGCGAGAACGGGGCGCGGAAGCGGCGCGGGAGTTCGTGGTCGAACAGTTGCTCAGGAATCCCAGCCTGGGTGGGTTCGTCACCCTGTTGAAACATCTGGACCGGGAAGGTGCGCCGTTGCCCGGGGAGCAACTGACATTGGTTCGGCGGTTCTCCCAGTCTTTACTCCATAAGCAACCGAACTACCGATGCAGCAATTGTGGGTTCAGTGGGCTCACTCTCATGTGGCAATGTCCGAGTTGCCGAACGTGGGGAAGCATCAAGCCAATCCTGCACGACGACCGCGAAAAGTAACGCAGTTACCCTTCGGCCCTGGAATCCCTGGTAATTTCGAAGACATTCGAGGGTTTTGGCTCACAGCGGTTGACGCCGTTTGCCTGGTTCAAAACCTGGCAATGTCACGCTTGCCGTTCCACCGCCCGGGTTAATCTGGCGGTCCCACTAATCGAACTGAAAGGAGATTCCATGGTTGGTCTGCTGCAGCGCTGGCTCCTGGTATGCGCATTGGCGATGGCGGGTTCCGTTCTGGCAATTCCCGGTGACGAACCTCGGGTGAATATCAATTCCGCGAACGCGGAGACAATCGCCGAGGCGTTGGACGGTATTGGTCTCGTCAAAGCCGAGGCCATCGTGCGTTATCGAACGGAGGTTGGTGAGTTTCGTGATGTATATGAACTTGCCAACGTCAAAGGTGTAGGCGAGCGTACGGTCAAGCTGAACGAAGCGCGCATAACCCTGGAGGACTAGTCGGCCTCCGGTGTATGCCCGGGTACCATGCCTGGTGCCCGGGCACCTTTTCTTTACTCCTCTTTCGCTATAGGTTGGGGTACAACTACCACGGGTCGAATCACCCTCGGCGAAGTCATGGAAAATTCGGGTCACGCCCTTCTCATCTACGACGGTGAATGCCCGTTCTGCAGCCGATATGTTCGGATGTTGCGGTTGCGCGATAATATCGATTTGCAACTTCTGGATGCCCGCAGCGGCGCGCCGGAGGTTCACGAGGTTGTCGCTGCCGGCTTCGACCTTGACGAAGGGATGGTGCTGAAGCTGGGCGGAGAGTTTTATCACGGGGA
>JAPUJX010000156.1 GCA_027295975.1 Gammaproteobacteria bacterium | reverse complement strand
TATCCGCAAGAGACGGCGGATGATGGGCGGTTGCTGAAGTTGAACGAGTGGATGAGTCCGCTCGAGCCCTTCAAGGAAGACATTCTCATACCGAGCAACGTATGGACGCCGGAAGGCAACGGCCACGTACACGGTCCGCCAACGTGGTTGACAGGAAAAGACTACGACCCCCGGGCGGTCAATGCAGGAGGCGTTTCGGCTGACCAGGTCGTGGCCAGACACCTGCGAGAAACAACGCTGCTCCCGTCGCTGGAATTGTCGTTGGAAGGAGAGGGCTACTTTTCCAACTCGCTGCCCCGCAACGCAATTTCCTGGTCGGCGCCCGATCGACCGATGGCGCGCGAGATAGAGCCGCGCACTGTGTTCGACCGCATGTTCAACTCGTCTTCGGCGATCACCGCCCATCGTTCGGTGATGGACGTTGTGCTCGCCGAAGCCAGATCGCTGAATAGTTATGTCAGCAGCGCCGATCGGCTGCGACTGGATGAATACTTCGAGTCGATTCGCGCGTTGGAGCGTCGCATCGAGTTTGCGCAACGTCGGTCAACCGAGATGCGCGACGACGGAGCGCTCAATGATACGTTTTCCACACCTAAGCCGGGCGTGCCGGATGATCACGAGTCCTATATTCGGCTCATGTTGGATCTGATGATCGTCGCATTTCAGTCTGATGCCACTCGAGTGTGCACGTTCATGCTCGACCACGGCCAGTCGAATCGATACTTCAACTTCATACCCGATGTGCGTGGCACATGGCACGCCCTGTCTCACTACAAGAATGCCTCTGGCATGACCGAGGATGATGACGGTAGCACGTCGTGGGAATCGGTTGAGCAGAAGCGGGCGATGTATGCGGAGATCGTTCGTTGGCACCATCGCCAGATTGCGTATTTGCTCGACAGGATGAAAAATATTCACGAACCCAACGGGGGTTCTTTGCTCGATAACAGCATGATCGTTTACGGCGCAGCCCTTGGCGACGGCAACGAACACGACGCTTCCCATTTACCCATAATTCTCGCGGGTCGAGGTGGCGGGACCATCAAACCCGGACGATACCTCGAACATGTTGCGCAGACCGATTTTGCTGGAATCCACATCGCGCTGATGCAGCGGATGGGGGTTGCGATTGATTCTTTTGGAACGGCGAGCTCGCCGTTCCAGGGGCTCGAGGGTTAAACGTTACAGGTAGTGGTTAAGACAGAAGTGTCAAAGGCGCCTGAGGAAAACCTGGCCTGCGAAAGTAGCGAAAAGTCGGATTACGATTTGTGGATGAAAAGCTGGTGGTACGACACCAGAATTCGCATGGTCGTGGGTGGTTTGTGTTTCATAGGCGTGATGGGCGCCTACCTGATCGCTGCCATCGAAGAGGGCGAGTACGGGATCTTGGCGTTTATTGCCATCGGCATCGTCGTGTTGATCCCTCTGGAACGTTTGATGCCAAGACATTCCATGTCGATTCTGCGCCCGCAACTGTTGACCGATATCCTGCACATTGTCTTTACGAATTTTCTGGGGATTCTCCCGCTCATTTTCCTTTTCCCGTTGCTGGAATTTCTCCGTTCCGACACCCTCGTTGAGATCATCCAATCCCAGCCTCAGTGGCTGCAGATCGTCGAGGCGCTTTTCTTGACTGAATTTTTGATTTACTGGGGGCATCGAATCACTCATGTCGTGCCGGTGTTATGGCGCTTTCACTCCGTCCATCACTCGGTAGCGTATCTGGATTGGTGGGCGGGTGAACGGCGTCATCCTATCGACGGCTATTTCATGGTGTTGTTTACGGGCATTCCCCTGCTGATTACCGGTTTCAACCTGACGGATCTGTTGATCGTGGGCCTGTTCAACGGGTTATGGGACATGACCATTCATGCCAACCTCGGTTGGCGTCTCAAATTCATGGATCGAATCTGGGTCACAACGGAGTATCACCACTGGCACCATTCCCTCGACAAAGAGGCCAGAGATAAAAACTACGCGGGCGCCTTACCCATCATGGACATTCTGTTCGGTACATACCATCTACCCGACGACCGAAGTCCCGGTCCGTACGGTATCGACACCCACATGCCTTCGACCTATGTGGGCCAGTTGATTCAACCCTTCAAGGCGACTCAGTACACTCGTTAGGCAGGTGTCGAGAAGTACAGGTGGTAATGGTCGGCGCAGTTCGGGTTGAAGGCAGCGTCGCAGGTTGGGCACCTGGAAGCGCTCTTCATGTATTCGGTAATAGTCAGCTTCTGACCGCATGCGCCGCATAGGATTGCGCGCCTGTTCCACTCGGCTGGTGGCCACACGGTTGGCGGGTGGTCTGCGCGCTCGAGGTGGCAATCGAAACATGGGTAGAACCGTTCGCAACAGTGGAAAAGGATTGCGATGATGTCGTTTTCATCATGCCAGTGCGCGCAGCGGGTGTGGTCGTCCACATCGACCCCGTAAACCGGTTTGCCGTGGATGACGTTGGCTTGCTTTTGCTTTTCAGGCATCAAATTCCCGGGACAAAGATGGCAATGCCGATTGTAATCGGTATGCTCAACGATAGATTCTCTTGAGGGGTGGATTGCCGAGATGACACAGCCGACGACGGAAGAGGTGGGGTATCCCCTTGCCGATCTCAAAGTGTTGGATTTCTCCCGCGTGCTTGCCGGACCGTTCGCCGGGAGGATGTTGTCCGATCTCGGCGCGGATGTGGTCAAGGTGGAACCCCCCGACGGCGATATAACGCGCCTCTGGGGCAAGGTCGTGGGTGGTGTTCCAGGCTACTTCAACCAGCAGAATGCTGGTAAACGCAACATCTGTATCGATATGCGCGCGGATGGCGCCCGCGAACTCGTATTCGACTTGGTGGCCAAAGCCGATATCCTGATCGAGAACTATCGGCCCGACGTGATGCCTAGAATGGGGTTGGGTTACGAGTCGCTCAAGGACGTCAACCCACGTCTGATCATGTTGTCTATTTCGGGTTTTGGTCAGGGAGGACCGGAATCTCATCGACCCGCCTATGCGCCCATCGTGCATGCCGAGGCCGGCCTCATGGATCGCCAGGCCCGGCGGGGTGACATCCCATTCCGGGATCTGCCCCTTTCCGTGGCGGACACCAATGCGTCGTTACACGGTCTGGTCGGTTTGCTGGCCGCTGTGATTCACCGCGAAAAAATCGGGCTCGGGCAACACATCGACATCGCGATGATTGACGCCACAATCGCGACCGACGATCAGCTTCACTACGACCTGGAAGGTTCTGAGGATTCCGGCCCCTTGCCGAACTTCGCCTGGGAGACCGGGGCCGGACCGATTCTGGTTTCGGCGGACGTCCGCTACCTGTGGCATCTGCTCACGACAAAGCTCGGGATCGACGATCCTACAAACAAGGAAATGGAACTCTCCATGAAAATCGGCTTGCGGCGTGAGAAAATTGTCGAATTCATGGCGGCGTTTACCAGTCTCGAGGAAATCGAAGAGACCATGGCGAGGATGAATGTCGCCTGGGGTACGGTGCGTGATGCGGCAACGATTCAAGAACAGGTAACGGTAAAATTCCGTGGCGCCATTGTTCAGATAGACGATCGCGCGGGAGGTACCCGTCCGATCACCCAGTCGCCTTATCGATTTTCCAATGCAAAGAGCGGCGTGCGCGGCCCGTCATCGCATCGCGGTGAACACACCCACGAAGGACTGACAGAGTGGATAGACAAGCCGCCATTCGAGATCGACGCGATGATCGAAGCGGGCGTGTTGCAGTTTGATGCGGAAACACTGACTTAATCAGAGTTTCCTCAAGTTGCTATAAATTCCAGAACCGTTTGGAGCGTATGGATGACTCAAATCAATGGCGTGCTCGGCCCGATCAACCCGGATGACCTGGGTTTTACGCTCATGCACGAACATGTGATGGTTTGCGCGAGCGGATTGCTTGAGAGTTATCCGGATCTGCTGGGACAAGATCGCGAAGCGCGCGCCATTGCGACGCTGAAAAAAGCGCATGCCGAGGGTATCGACACCATGGTCGATGCGACCACTTTCGATCTGGGTCGTAATCCCGAACTGCTGAGAACCGTAGCCGAAGGGTCGGGGGTCAACATCATCAACGTCACGGGCTGGTGGCTCGACGTTCCGAGGTTTTTGCACGGCGTGGGTCCCAATCAGATGGCGGCTGAGTTCATCCGCGATATCGAAGAGGGGTTTCGCGGTACCGATATCAAGGCCGGCGTGCTGAAATGCGCCGCGGATTTTGAAGGCGTGACGCCGCCGCTCGAAGTGATGGCGAGAGCGGTTTCCCGGGCTCACAACGAAACCGGCGTGCCTATCATGGTGCACTCATTTCCGACCGGGCAGGTGGCACGTCGGCAGATCAAGATTTTTCGCGAGGAAGGTGTTGATCTCACCCGCGTGAAAATCGACCACTCGAACGATACGACCGACACGGAATACCTGAAGTGGATCCTGGATCAGGGCTGTTATCTCGGACTCGATCGTTATCCCGGCCGCTTCGTGAGCCCGCACATGCGCACATTGACTTTGAAACGTCTCATGGACGACGGTTACGGCGACAGACTCTGCCCGGCCCATGATTGCATCTGTCTTCACGTGCACAAAGAACAGCCCGACGGCTCCATTCCCGACGAGCAC
>JAPUJX010000155.1 GCA_027295975.1 Gammaproteobacteria bacterium | reverse complement strand
GATCCTAAGTTTGAGGGTGGGCAGAGCACAGGGGGTGCGGCGGATCCGTTCAGACGTTTCTCCTACGGAATTAAGTTCATCGACTGAATGAAGCTGAAGGATCCGTCGCCGATGATCATCTTAGTACGTTTGTCCGGGGGGTAGAAATCACCATTTTTCATATTCAAGGGACTCCTGGTGTTGCTCTGGGTATAAGGCCGAGCCGCTCGTGAAATCTCCTGGTTTCTGGATTGTTTTGTCGTTGTTCGGGTTGGCGTCCTGCGCCTTCGTAAATGGTAGTTTGGACTCTGCTGACGAGCCGCCGCGAGCTACTTCGGTGTTGGTCATCGCGCATCGCGGGGCGAGTGGATATCTCCCGGAACATACCCTGGCGTCATACGAATTGGCGATTCGTCTGGGTGCCGATTTCATCGAGCCGGATCTCGTGGCAACCCGCGATCGCGTGTTGATCGCCCGGCACGAAAACGCCCTCGCCACGGTGAGACTGGATGCAACGGGTAAGATTCTGCGAGACCACCTGGGCCGGCCGGTACTGGCTCAGGCAACAACCGATGTCGCCGACAAGCCCGAGTTTGCGGAACGGTTGGTTGTCAAACAGGTAGACGGGAGGCCAATCGCCGGTTGGTTCAGCGAGGACTTCACCCTGGGCGAGATCAGGACGTTGCGGGCGAGGGAACGTATGCCTGAACAACGGCCATTGAGCGCTTCTCACGATGGTGAATATCTGGTTCCAACATTGAGGGAGATCATAGAACTGTTGCAACGGACCGAAGCCACAACCGGCCAGCGGGTGGGAATTTATCCGGAAACCAAACACCCTGTGTATTTTGCCATGGAAGGTCGCACGTTTACCGGGGAACTCATCCACACGGACTTGAGCGAGCGGCTGGTGGAAACCCTGGTCGACATGGAGTTCACCGATCCCGATCGAGTATTTATCCAGTCCTTCGAGGTTGCGAACCTGATCAGGCTGAAGCGGGACATCATGCCGCGGTATGGGGTAACGTTCCCGTTGGTGCAGCTTTTTGCCGACGTCCACAACACCGTTTACGTTGCACGCCCCTACGACGTGGTGTATCACGCCCGGGCGGGAAGTGATCTGCAGGCGATATATGGACGCCTTGCCGATTTGTTGTCGGCTGGCGAAGGCGTGACTTATGCAGATCTTGCCTCCGAAACGGCGTTGGCTCGAATGGCGGAGAGTTATGCCTGTTGTATCGGGCCGGTAAAACACAACGTGTTACTTCTGGAGCAGGTCAGCCCGGTGGATGCGGACGGCGACGGGGTGGCGGAATTGCGCCTGCGCCTGACCGGCCGGGTAGGAGCGATCCTCGGTAATGCCAAACGCGCCGGTTTGCAGGTGCACCCCTATACGGTGCGCGCGGAGGAACGTTATCGATTGCTCGATGAACACAATCGGGCGCTGTCTGCGGCCGAGGAGGTGGTGCGTCTCATCCTTTCCGGCGTGGATGGTTTTTTCATCGATCAGCCGGATGAAGGCCGCGCGGGCGTAGCCATGGCTGACGCGGGGCTGAGAAATCCGTAGAATCGCGCCTTTTTCAACTCGAGGGTTCAGGCTCATCAGCATCGATATCGTTCAATCGGACCTCGATTTCACCGAGCTTCATCTGCGCATGCAATGGTATGTGGATCAGAACATCCTCTCCTGCTGCAACACGCTGATCATGCGTGGAACCGAGGTGCTGGATTTCGAGAATTTCGGCTACATGGATCTCACCACCCGCGCCCCGTTGCGAGAAGACGCGATCTACCGAATGTATTCGAGCACCAAACTCATCACCTCCGTCGCGGCGATGATTCTCTTTGAGCGCGGCCACTTCAAGCTTGACGATCCGATTGCGAATTATTTGCCGAAATTTGCCGAACCCAGGGTGCTCAAGGCGGATGCAGAAAGTGTCGCGGACGTTGTGCCAGCCGAGTCACCCATCCTGGTCAAGCAGGTGCTCAGCCACAGCGCGGGCCTCTCGTACGGGTTTATCGAACCAGAATCTGTGGTCGACAAATGTTACCAGCAGGCCGGAATCGGCTTACAGTTGAATCAACAATCCACCCTGGAAGAACTGTGCGAGAAGTTGGCGGATTTACCCCTTGTCTATCAGCCGGGGAGTTACTGGCGTTATAGCTTTGCCACGGACGTTACGGCTCGACTGGTGGAGGTCTGGTCGGGACAGCGTTTCGACGATTTCCTGAAGGCGGAGATCTTTCGGCCGCTTTCGATGGTTGATACGGATTTCTACGTACCTCCGGAAAAACTGGATCGTCTGGTCACTATGTACGCGCCAACGAATCTGCTGAAGCCGATGAAAGGAGGGTTGGTTGAAGCTGACACTCCTGAGCAGAGCCAATACGCAAAACCGGCAACATTTTTCTCCGGAGGTGGAGGTCTCGTTTCTACCGTCTCGGATTATCTAGAATTTGTGCGTATGCTTGTCAACGAAGGTGAGTGGAACGGGGCGCGGATTCTGCAACCGGAAACCCTTCGGCTGATGAGAACGAATCAACTTGCGGAAAACGTGCACGTCAACTTTCCGATGTGGGCGATGCCGGGTACGGTTTTTGGTCTCGGCTTTGCCGTGAAGGAGGAGCCGAATGAGAAAGAACACCCAACCGCGAAAGACGAATACCATTGGGGTGGCATGGCGGGCACCCATGCCTGGATGGCGCCGAGAGCAAATCTCACGGGACTGTGCATGACGCAGCGGATGCCGGGATTCTGGCATCCCTTCAGTCACGACTTCAAGCGCTTGGCATATGTTGCCAGCACGCAGTGGTAACTAGGGAACCTCTGATCAAAAAAGGAGAAAATTCAGTGGCTGACAGCGCCGATATCGATGCGCCGGTAGTTGCCAGGAAGAAAATGAGCCTGTTGTTTCGGGTCATTACCTGGCTGATCACGATCGGTTGTTTTTACCTGGTTTATCAGCGCACCGACGCTGCAGCGGCAAGAGAGCAGCTCTCCCTGGTGCAATACCTGAGCCGGTTTTTCGGCGAAGCCAACTGGCTTGCCTGGTTGGCGTTGATGGTGCCGTATTCGGTGTTCTTTTTCATCGTCGACGCACATGTAACCTGGCGGGTGATCCGTTGGTTCAACACCCCGGATATTAAGCTGAAGAACGTACTCCCAATCCGCGCCAGCGCCTACATCCTGTCGCTTGTCAACGAGCAGGTGGGTAAGGGAGCCATGTCGCTGTATCTCTATCGGCGTTACGAGGTACCTGGCTGGGAGGCGGCCTTCGACGTCGAGCATGAGAGAATCCCCTTTATCTCGTA
>JAPUJX010000154.1 GCA_027295975.1 Gammaproteobacteria bacterium | reverse complement strand
CCATCCACCACCCCAGACCCAGTGGCAGATGGGTGCATAAACTCCCAATACCCACAATGTGCTGAACAACAACACCGCCGAGAACTTCATACGCTCGGCAAATCCACCGACACTCAATGCCACGGTGATGATGGCAAACGTAAGTTGAAACAACGCACTTTCCGGAATATCGCCCGTGGTGGAACTCTCGGAAACGCCGTTGAAAAGGAATTTACTCACCCCGCCGATGAACTGATTACCCGCGTCGAAGGCGAGGCTGTAACCGACGATCAGCCACTATATGGAAACCAGGCAGGTAATCGCGAAACACTGCATGAGCACACTCAACACATTCTTTCTTCGCACCAGGCCGGCATAAAATAGCGATAACCCAGGTATTGTCATGAACAACACCAGGGCGGTGGAGGTGAGTATCCACGCCGTGCACACCCTTGCCACTTACGGGTGGTGTCTCGAATATCCAACAGCGCGCGCCATGTCCCTGGATTGTCCATGCATGACCCGACCAAATACAATGGATCAAGCGGCGAATCCAAGGCAAGGCAGGTACGCCGCGTTTTCGGCAACCACCCTGGAGACACGATATGGCCGTATTCGAGTCGAAGCTCGAAACCCATTCAGAACAGTTTGTACAGAACCGCGCCGAGATGCTCGACAAACTGGCGGTCCTCGATGAACTCCACGCGGAAGCCGCGCAAGGCGGCGGCGGGGAGGCCATGGCGCGCCTGCGCGCCCGCAATAAGATGCCGATACGCGAACGCATCGGCCATGTGCTGGATCACGACTCCCCATTTCTCGAGATCAGTCCCCTCGCCGCCTGGCGGTCGAACTTCATCATCGGTTCCGGTGTTGTACTCGGTATCGGGGTAATCGAAGGTGTTGAATGCGTGATCATGGGGCATGACCCATCCGTACGGGCCGGTGCGGGTAACATGTTCAATGGGAAAAAACTCATGCGCGGCCTCGAGATCTCGCGAGAAAACAACATGCCGTACGTTCAGTTTGTGGAGTCCGCCGGAGCAGACCTGCGAGGTCAGGGAGGTGGCGGCGACCCGGAGGAGGCGATCAAGCGGGAGAGCGGTCACTTCGCGGAATCAGGTCGGCTCTTTTACGAGATCACCGAGCTTTCGAAGATGCGTATCCCAACGATTTCCGTTGTGTTTGGCGCATCGACGGCCGGCGGCGCTTACCAGCCCGGGATGAGCGATTACAACATCTTCATCAAGGGGCAATCTCAGGTGGCGCTCGGGGGCCCCGCCCTCGTGAAGATGGCCACCGGCGAAGATACCGACTACGAGGCATTAGCGGGAGCCGAAATGCACACCAGCGTTTCGGGCCTCGGCGACTACCTGGCGCGCGACGAGATGGACGGTATTCGGATGTGCCGTGAGGTCATCGCGCACCTCAACTGGCGCAAACTGGGTCCTGGGCCTTCCCTGCCGGTTGACGACCCGCTGTACGACACCAAGGATCTCCTCGGAATCGTGGGTGACGATCTACGTATACCGTTTGACATGCGAGAGGTCATTACCCGCATCGTCGACGGTTCGCGATTTGAGGAATTCAAGCCTTTATACGGCCCCACGTTAGTCACCGGGTGGGCTTCGGTTCACGGTTACCCCGTTGGCATCCTTGGCAACAACGGGCCCTTGATGTCCGAGTCCTCGGAGAAAGCCGCGCAGTTCATTCAGCTCTGCAATCAGATCGACGTGCCTCTGGTGTTTCTGCACAACATCCCGGTATACATCGTCGGCACGTATTTCGAGCTGGGTGGCATCACAAAAAACGGCTCCAAGATGATCAACGCGGTCGCGAATTCGACGGTGCCGCACATCACCGTCATCGTCGGCGCATCCTACGGCGCAGGTAACTACGGGATGAGCGGACGCGCTTACGGCACCAAGTTCACCTACATCTGGCCAACCGCCAAGATAGCCGTCATGGGACCGGCGCAAATGGCGGGCGTCATGACAATCGTGGGCCGGGCCGCGGCCGAGCGCAGGGGATTGGAGTTCGACGAAGAGGCGGACGCGAAGCGCCGGGCGACGGCCGAGCACTGGGCCGAAGAACGCTCGAAGGGGCTCTTCGCCACCTCGCGGGTATCGGACGACGGCATGATAGACCCTCGCGACACGCGCGACGTCATCGCCATCTCGCTTTCTGCCTGCCACAACAAAGAAGTCCGGGGTACGAAGGCGTTTGGCACATGGCGCATGTAACCGAACCGGCGGGAGTCAGTATTGCCCGGCTCGACCGAACGACCTGTTCGGAAAGCGCGGTACTCGATAAGCGGTGCCATGAGGACTAGAATCCGGAGAACATCCACTTCGAGGGGAGTAACCGTGTCCGAGTTCGAACTGCATATCAAAAATGGAACCATCGTAGACGGAACCCGCAAGCCAGGTTTTAAAGGTGACCTGTGGATCAAGGAAGGCCGGATTGCTCAAATCGGCGGCGAGAACACGGGAACCGCCGACGAGACCATCGATGCGGAAGGTTTGATCGTGGCACCCGGGTTTGTGGATTTGCACACTCACTACGATGCTCAGATTCGCTGGGATCCCTGGTGCACCATTTCGGGATGGCACGGGGTCACATCGGTGGTGCTCGGTAATTGCGGCTTCGGTTTTGCCCCGGTGAAGCCCGATTTCCGTGAGCGAAGCATGCTCACCATGACGCGCACGGAAGCCATTCCCTACGAGTCCATGAAAGCGGGGATGCGCTGGGACTGGGAGTCCATACCAGAATATCTGGACAGCCTCGACCGAGCTGACAAAGGTGTGAACGTTATTCAGTACATGCCGACAGCTTCGTTGATGACCTACGTGATGGGTCTGGAAGCGGCCAAGAGCCGCCCGGCAACGGAGCAGGAGCGCGAGGAAATGAAACGCCTGCTGCATGAAGGCATGGACGCTGGATTGTGCGGCTTTTCCATTCAACGTCTCGGCCCGAACTCCGTACAGGCGGACTTTGACGGTTCGCCCATGGTCACCGACACCATGGTGGACGAAGACATCCTCGCCCTTGCCGAGGTGCTTCACGAGCGGGGTGAAGGTTTTGTTCAGA
>JAPUJX010000153.1 GCA_027295975.1 Gammaproteobacteria bacterium | reverse complement strand
CGTTCCTTCGCGACTTGGGATGCAGGCTTTGTCTTGAGCCTATTGCCTGAATTGGGCACGATGGGTTCTAAATGGGGGGGAGCTGGGGTGACCCACTCCTCTACCAGCTAACTTGTCAGTACCCTTCTGTCCGCTGTTGGTCAGGGTTATCGGATGCCTGTGATGGATGGAGGCCAGGAACAGTATCCGGATCAATCAACGGCCAGTTGGTGAACAATCAGCTCCTCGGGATTGGCGGCGAGCTCCACGAAGTCGAACAGATCCAGGTCTGCGAGGTGCGAAGGCACCGCGTAACGCAGGCTGCGCGCGATGTTCTCCACCCGTCCCGGAGCCGTTTGATCCCAGCCCTTGAGCAGTTCCTTAATCACCTGCCGTTGCTGATTCTCCTGGCTGCCGCACAGGTTGCAGGGAATGATCGGATATTTGCGTAATTGGGCCCATGCGGCGAGATCTTTCTCGCGGCAGTAATACAGGGGCCGAATGACGATATTGCGTCCGTCGTCGCTCTTCAGCTTCGGCGGCATGGACATGAGCCGTCCACCGTGGAACATATTGAGGAACAGCGTTTCCACCACATCATCAGCGTGATGACCGAGGGCAATCTTGTTCGCTCCAATCTCGGCGGCGAAGGAGTAGAGGATGCCGCGCCGTAACCGCGAGCACACCCGGCAAGTCGTCTTACCTGGCGCGGTCAGCGCCTGGACCACCCGGTAGGTATCTTCTTCGAGCACATGAAACGGCACCCCGAGATCGGTCAGATAACGGGGCAGTACACCGGCCGGGAATCCGGGGTGTTTCTGGTCGAGATTTACCGCGACGATCTCGAAGTCGACTGGTGCACTTCGCTGAAGGTTCAGGAGGATGTCCAACAGGCCATAAGAGTCCTTGCCGCCCGACATGCAGACCATGACGCGGTCGCCGGCTTCGATCATGCGGTAATCGGCGATCGCCCGGCCCACCATGCGGCGCAGCTTTTTCTGCAGCTTGTTCCGGAGTTGCCGTGGGTTTCCGTCCAAGTCAGTTCAATCCACGGAGCACCAGAATAGGCGGCGCCGAAACCAGCGACCGCGTCCCCAACAGGCCCACGACCAGGATCAGCGCCGACCCCGCCAGAGGCGCGATCAGCCATAACCAGGGATGAAGCTGCATCGGTAACTCGAATATTCTGGTCTGCAACATCGCGACGGTGAACTCCGACCCCACGGCAGCCACCACGCCGGCAAACAAACCCAAGGCGGCGAACTCCCCGGCCAGGGAACCCACAATGAGCCGACGGCTACCGCCCAGGGTCCGCACGAGAGCGTGTTCGGACATACGGGCATCGCGGCTTGCCTGGATGCTCGCGATCAAGACGAGGCATCCCGACGCGACAACCAGGCTCAGAACCAGTTCGACGGCCTGGGTGACCTGCTCGATGATGCTCTGCACCTGGGCGATGAGGGCATCAACCTCGATAACGGTTATGGTGGGGAATTCCGACAACAGGGTGTTGAGAAAACGCTTCTTCTCGGGCGCGAGAAAGAAGCTCGTCATATAAGTGGCGGGAATCTCATCCAGTGCCGCGGGGGAAAAAATGATGAAGAAGTTCGGCCGCATGCTCTCCCAGTCGAGGCGCCGCAAGTTGGTAATCTCGACATCCACCAACTGACCCGCAACATCGAAGCGCAACCTGTCCCCGACATCCAGGCCCAGACTCTCCGCGTAATCGTCTTCAAGGGAGACCAGGGCCCCGGTTTCATTTTCGTCCCACCATTCTCCTTTGACGATGGTATTGCCATCCGGGATTTTGGTTGCCCAGGTGAGATTCCGTTCCGAGCGCAAGCGCGGTCCCGGCCCTTCCACTGCGCGATGTTCGTTCTCCCAGGTTTCCGCATCGATGCCGTTCGCTTCGATCGCACGACCGCGGACCATCGGATAAATGCCACCCTGGCGCTCGCTGTGTTCATCGAGCATTGCCGAAAGGCCATCAAGCTGATCCGGAGTTACGTTCAATACGAAGTGATTCGGTGCATTCTCCGGTAATTGGGAACGCCATTCGTCGATGAGGGAGGTCCTGAGCAGCAGCAGAATCAGCAACAACATGAAGGCGAGGCCGAAGATGAGTATTTGCGCCACGTTCTCCCGGTGACGACGCTGCAACCCCGCAAGCGCCAGGCGCCATCCACTACCCGCCTGCATCCCCACCGCCCGGCCGCTGCGCAACAGCAAGGTTGCCAACGAGCCGAATACCAGCAAAGCCCCCATCGTGCAGATCAGCATCCAGGCGGTCAACCACAGGCTGCCGCTGTACCAGATCAAGAGGAACAAGCTGCCGACGATGGCAGCGCCGTAACTCAAATACTGAGAAGCCGGGGCCGATCCCAGGTCTCTGCGGATGACCCGCATGGGAGAGATGTTTTTCAGATGCAACAGCGGCGGCAGCGCAAATGCCAATGCACAAATGAGCCCCGTCGCCGACCCGAGCAGGAACGGGCGGGCGCTAGGCATGGGGAGGTCGATGGGCATAAGCGATTCCAGCATGGAAACAATGATCATGTGCAAAGCCCCGCCCACGGCAATACCCAGCACCACCGAAACCGCACCCACCGCCGTCAACAGCGCCAGGTAGCCGCCAAGGATCTGATTCGCAGTCGCACCCAGGGTTTTGAGAATACCCACGTGATCATAATGACGCCGGGCATAACGATGGGCACTCAACGCGACCGCAACACCAGCCAGCAATACCCCGAGCAACCCCCCCAACAACAGAAAACTCTCGGCGCGGTTCAGGGCTGAGCCTATTGACGGGCTGCTTTCGCGAATGCTGACCCAGCGAAAGTTCGGCTTCAGAGGCAACTCGTCTTTGAGTTCATCCAGCGCGCCGTCCTCACCCTTCAAGAGCAGCCGATAGGAGATCCTGCTGCCTGGCTGTACGACCTCGGTCGCCGGGACATCCTCGATGCGCATCAGCAACCGTGGCCCAAGATCGAACAGAGAGCCGCCCCGATCCGGTTCCCGGGTGAGTACCTTAACCACCTTCAGCCTGGCGAACCCCACCTCGACGCTGTCACCGAGGGATACTCCAAGGGAGGGGAAAAGTCGTGAGTCGAGCCATATCTCTCCCGGTTCAGGTAACCCATGAATCACCTCACCGGGAGTGAAAGGCTCATCGGAAATCTTCAGCACCCCGCGCAGGGGATACCCCGGCGCAACGGCTTTGACACTGACCAGTTGATTTACCTCGTCGCTCGCGAAAACCATGGAGGGAAAAAGCATGGTGTCGGTGTAGGTGATTCCGCGTGCCGAAGCCGCCTCACGGAATTCGTCCGGAATCGCGCGCGAACTGCTGATCAAGCGGTCGGCCGCAAGGAAGCTTGCCGACTCGGAGATCAGTGCCTGATGTAAACGATCGACAAACAAGCTAACCGACGTCACCGTGCTAATGGCGACCACCAGGGCAATAAGCAGCAAACCGAGTTCTCCAGATCGCCAATCGCGCCACGCCATGCGCATTACCAGCCGAAGGTTCACGAAATGATCTTCCCTGTATCTATCACGACGGTACGCTGGCAACGAGAGGCCAGCCGCTCGTCGTGGGTAACCAGGACGAGCGTCGTGGCAAATTCCTCGTTCAACTCGAAAATCAGATCGATGATTTTCTGACCCGTGGCGGTATCGAGATTGCCGGTGGGTTCATCGGCAAACAAAACGCTCGGCTGACAGGCAAACGCCCGGGCGATGCCAACTCGCTGTTGCTCTCCACCCGAAAGCTGCCGGGGATAGTGGGTGGTTCGCTCACCGAGCCCGACCTTGATCAACAGTTCCATGGCCTCCTGTTTCGCGTGTGCATCGCCGCGTAACTCTCTCGGCAACATCACATTTTCGAGCGCGGTGAGGCTTGCGAGCAACTGAAACGTCTGAAACACGAAACCCACGTGCTCCCCGCGAACCCGCGCACGTTGTTCCTCATCCATACTGGTGAGTTCGTTGTCGCTGAGAAACACCTTGCCCCCGGAAGGTAAATCCAGACCGGCAAGGATACCCAACAGGGTCGTTTTGCCGGAACCGGAGGCTCCAACGATCGCCAGCGTTTCGCCTGCGTTGATTTCCAAATCGATGCCATCCAAGATGGTCAGTTCTCCTTCAACGGTTGGCACCACTTTCGCTATGGCCTCAGAACGAATAACTACTCGGTTCATAGGGGTCCTAGTTGTGATTTACCTCTGGACGGGCGTTCTCGGGCCAGGTAGCAACCCCGCCCACGCAGCGCAACGATCCACGGTAATGATCTTAGGTGACAGTATCAGCGCTGCGTACGGTATTCAACGCGAAACCGGCTGGGTAGCCTTATTGGACAAACGGCTGACAGCGCTCGCAGCCCCGATTTCGGTGATCAATGCAAGCGTCAGCGGCGAGACGACCGGTGGCGGTTTGGCCCGATTACCCCAGGCTCTCGATGTGCACGATCCCGCGGTAGTTGTCATCGAACTCGGTGGAAACGACGGTTTGCGCGGCTACCCCATCCAGCGTATCCGGGACAATCTGAACCGGCTTGTTGCCCTGGCCAAGGTCGACGGCCGTGAGGTGTTACTCATCGGTATGCAGATTCCACC
>JAPUJX010000152.1 GCA_027295975.1 Gammaproteobacteria bacterium | reverse complement strand
CCACAAAACCAAAACCCCCCCCGCCTCAGTTCCCTCGACATCCTCCGGGATTCAGGCAACCTGCAACAAGGTCGCGTTAGGAATGTTGCCTGAGGTAGAAGGAGGGTCTCGCGACTCCTTGGGTCAGTGGGGCGGCATCTTCAGATCGAGGGCATGGCTCGGGAATTCAAGTTGTTTCCATTCGCGGGTTGGGCGATTGGTTATTCGGGGACGCGAAGCGCCAGGAAGGTCGGGGTTCTGCCGCGGATGATCAACACCGGCGTTGGACCACTCGGCAACGCCTCGGCGATCTCCAGGAAACTCTCGAGATCGGTCACCGTCTTGTGGTTCAGCCGGGTGATCACATCACCACGCCGAAAACCGGCCTGCGCTGCCGCGCCCGTCGCTTCCAGGACTCGCACCCCACCGGAAATGTTCAACCGTTGCCGACCGTCTTCGTCAAGATTTTCGACATTGAGACCCAGGCGCGACGGCTCATCCTGATCTGTCTCCCGCGCACTCACCTGTCGGCTTTCACGCTCGGGCGCTTCGCCGATCTTGAGCGTCAAGGTAATCTCCTCGCCGTCCCGCAGTATTTGCAATTCTGCTTCGCTGCCGGCACGGGCTCGGCCAACGTAATGGGGCAGTTCGCTGGAAAGGTCAATGGACTGACCATTAAATTTTGTGATGATGTCTTCGACCTGAATTCCACCCAATTCCGCAGGGCTCTCGTCCATTACCTGGGATACGAGCGCACCGTGGGGTCGATCCAGACCAAAACTCTCGGCGAGATCCCGGGTGACTTGCCCGATGCCAACGCCAAGCCAACCACGCGAAACCCGTCCGCTGCTGCGCAGTTGGTCTACCACCTCCATGGCGATATCGATGGGAATCGCGAAGGAAACCCCCATGAAGCCCCCGGAGTTGCTGTAGATCTGTGAGTTGATGCCAACCACCTTACCATCGAGATTAAACAAAGGTCCTCCCGAATTTCCCGGGTTGATGGCGACATCCGTCTGTATGTAGGGTACGTAGTTTTCTTGAAACTCCGTTGGCAGACTTCTTCCCTTGGCGCTCACGATCCCGGCGGTGACCGAATAGTCGAAACCGAACGGAGAGCCGATTGCCAGAACCCATTCCCCAACCTTCAAGTTCTTGGAGCGGCCAAGTTCGACGGTTGGCAGGTCCTGCGCATCTACTTTCAGCAGTGCCAGATCGGAACGCGGGTCGGAGCCGATGAGTTCGGCTATCATTTCCCGGCGGTCGCTGAAGCGCACGAGAATCTCGTCGGCACCCTGAACGACGTGATTGTTGGTCAGCAGGTAGCCATCGCTGCTGATGATGAATCCCGACCCCAAAGACATGGGACGGATCGAAGGTCCGCGGCCACCGTCCGGCGACCGTCCACCACCCGGCGGGAAAAAACGCCGAAAGAACTCGTCCAACTCGTCATTTCTCGAACGCGGACGCGAAGAACGTCGCTCTACTTGTTTTACCGTGCTGATGTTGACGACGGCCGGTGAGTTGGCTATCACCAATTCCGTAAAATCCGGTAGCTCCACCGCCCAGACAAGGCAGGGGAACAGCGCCAATAAAAGCCCACTCACTAATTTTCTAGTCAAAACAATCATTCCTATATCATGCGCCATCATGCGTCCGAAGTATCGAGGTCATTCTGAAGATCTGTCAGCTCAAATTGCAGCCAGCCGTCGAAACTCGTCAAGTGGCTGCGCGCCGCCACACCGATACACCCCAAGCTGAACACCAAAACCCCAAAGCTCGCAGCGCCCGCTGACAATTCCCCCAGCCGACCGTCAAAAACCAATGCCGCGACAATGAAGGTCAACAACGGCACCCCAAACACCAGTCCACTGGCCAGGGACAGACCGCGCCGGGAAACTGCCAGCAGCACTGCGCCGCCGAGGTTTTGACGATCTGGATTTTGCGCTACGCCTTTCAACAGGCGCGCTTCCCGGAAAAAGTGTTTGTGCCAACCGCAGGATCCGGCGCATCCTCTGCAACCCGAGGCGGCTTGGATGAGATACGATGGCTCCCGGTTACCCTCGCTGCATTCCACCATGTGTGCCGAGCGAACGAGCCTGTCTCCGGATATACCCCTGCCGGGGGTCGCGCCCTGATCCGGACATCGTGCCACCACGTCAGGGATTCCGGCGATAGCGAATCGATTTCGCTATCTTCTGTGCGGTGGCCGTGGGTAGCTCACCTACCAGCGTCACGAGATGGTGCGCCTGGTTCGGTCCGGCCACCAGATGGGTTACCGCCACCGTCGCTCCATTGCGGGACACCATACTTGCGGCACCCACCGCGGGCATATCCTCGATGAAAACCGAAAACGTAGCGAGGCCGTCCGAATACATCAAGGTATGGATCGACTTCAGCGCACTTTGCGTCCTGCGAATATCGGACGCCGCCATCGTGAAGCCTTCTGGCAACCAATCCAGACTCCAGGGCATATCGCTTGCGGGAACCGGTTGCGAACGTTTGCTGGCCAGCTCCAGGTGGTCCTGTACCGTTCCAACTCTGCTCGTAGGCTCGAGGGCTCTCATGTCCACTTGATCGCCAACGAGGATCTGCGCGAACTGAAAGATCTCCAGACGCCCACCCTGTAGATCGATGAGCTCGGAACGGAGCAGCAATCGGGTGCGCTTGTCCAGCCACAGACGATACCCGTAACGGTGATCGTCCCGCGGCGATACGGCGAGGCGCACCGCTTGCCTGTCCGCGACCCGATCTTCACCGTAGAACGCCAAACCGTAATATTGAGAAATCTGGTCATACCGGCGCACGAAGGCGCGCGCGAACGGACCCGACGGAATACTCTGGGCAAGGTCCAACAACTCATCACCCGGCAACAGAATGCAGGCAACGGTTTCACCGGTACGGATAATCTCTCTGGGCGCCCCGTTGAGGTGTACGAGCCGTTCCCGCTGCTCTCCGTCCACCACCATGTGGACAATTCGCAAACTGGCCAGATCTTCGCCGCTGAAATAGCTGAATATGCCATCGTAACTCAGATCCGTGAATGCCCGATTCATGTCGGACAACCATATGCGCGGATCGCCATTATCGGCGGCTGAAGTGCTAGAGGCCGCGAACAGGAGTGCGAGGGCGAGTCCGACTAATTTCATTGACGTTCGTATGTCGCCATCTTGATGAACGAAGTAAATCCCTGCTGATTCATCCCCATAAGCTGTGCATGGCGCATCATCCACGCGTTCTGGCGCTGGATATCCAGTGCCGTGCCGACCGGGGTCAACTCCACGACAGGGGCTTCCACAACCAGCCCCTCGTCGACCACGACGACGGCACCTGTGCCACCCACCGGGGCATCGAAGGTGTTGAACCCCAACACAACTGCAACCGCAACGGTCGCGGCAACGGCAATACCCGTCCACCGGCCAAACCGCGGGGTCGCCCTGTTGCGCTGGCCTTCGCGCATTGCGACATCCCGGGACGGAAGGGAAACATCATCCTCTGCTGCAAAGTCGAGAGCGTCCCACACCCGTTGCGAGAGCTTCGCCGGGGAATCGATACGCTCGCCGCGCAAGCGCGACCCGATCAGATGATAACGTTCCCAGGTGCGGCGCAGTTCCTCATTTTTGTCTATTTCATCGAGCACCCGGCGCAACTCGAATTCATCGGCTTCACCATCAATTATGGCGGACAGCGAGCCTTTCAGTTTTTCCGACATCATTCCATACCTGTGGTTGCTTCGATTATTGTTCTTTCCGTCATGGCGTTCTATTGGTTGCCTATTTGCCGCATTGGTTCCAACACTTTGCGATTATTGCGATCTGTGGCGCACCCTGGGGGATTCCTGTTACTTTTTTTCCCAATCCCTCCGCGACGGCTCGCGACCCCGGTTCGAATTCCTGCTCGAAGTCGATTCATTTTCGATTCAACACCGGCTCGATCCGCTTGTCGATGGATTCTCGCGCTCGAAAGATCCTGGATCTGACGGTCCCTACCGGGCAATCCATAATCTCGGCGATCTGTTCGTAGCTTAATCCATCGAACTCCCGCAGCGTGACCGCGCTCCGCAAATCTTCCGGCAACTCGGTAATCGCTTCGTCGATCACGGCCGACAGCTGGTCCCTCGCCATGGCCGCCTCCGGGTTCTCGGATTCCTTGAGCACGTCGCTACTGTCCATGAATTCCGCATCATCCACATCCACATCCACGCCTGGAGGCCGCCTGGCACGCGCCACTACATGGTTTTTGGCGGTGTTTATCGCAATCCGGTAGAGCCAGGTGTAAAACGCGCTGTCTCCACGAAATCTGGGAAGTGCGCGAAAAGCTTTGATAAATGCCTCCTGAGTGACGTCCTCAATATCCTGCGCGTTGCGCAGGTAACGTCCCACGAGGTTGAGAATCTTGTGCTGATAACGACTGAAGAGTAAATCGAATGCCCGCAGTTCCCCTTTCTGGACTCTGCGAACAAGCTCTTTGTCAGTATCTTTTGCCACGCTTCCTGCGGCACCTGAATTTGCTGGCCGGTTATTCTGCCGGTAACCACGGGTTTATACTAGGGAACTTCGGGACTGTAGAGTATCAGGGTCAAGTATCCTCCGAGCATAGCTCGCGTGCTCAGAGATTCTCACGTTTACCCATGGCGGTGGCCAACAAACGGCAGGCGAAGCGAGAAGCTCCCTTGAAAGGGGCTTAATACGGGGTCCGAGTCCCCCGTACGACGCCGTCTGCACGGGTATCGACTTCAGAGGTTTCTCGAGTGACGCAACGATTTTCGACCGACATATTGATCATAGGCGGCGGCGCCGCGGGTCTCGCCGCGGCGTTACACCTGGCGCCTCATGGACGGGTAACGGTCTTGTCGAAAGGTGGCATGGAAGGCGCTTCAACACATTGGGCGCAGGGCGGCGTGGCGGCCGTTTCCGATCCCGAGGACAGCCTGGAAGCCCACATACGGGACACACTCACCGCCGGGGCGGGCCTTTGTGACCCCGAAGTCGTCTCCCGCAGCATCAACTCCGCTCCGGAGATCATCACCCAACTCAGCGCCTGGGGAGTCCAGTTCGACCGCATCGACAATGAATATCATCTCACTCGCGAAGGGGGCCATTCATTTCGGCGCGTGTTTCACGTGGCCGATGCGACGGGTAAAGCGATCAGCGAGACGCTGACTCAGCGCGCGCTGGACGACCCCAGAATCGAACTGCGCGACGATCGCGTGGCCATCGATCTCATCAACTCGAGCAAACTCGGTCGATATCCCAATCGGTGTGCCGGTGCTTATGTGTTGAACCGCAGCACGGGGCATGTCGAGGTGTTTCAAGCGAGATTCGTCATCCTCGCAACGGGCGGCGCAAGCAAGGTTTACCTCTATACCAGCAACCCCGACGGCTCAACCGGCGATGGCATCGCCATGGCATGGCGGGCCGGTTGTCGAGTAGCAAATATGGAATTCAATCAGTTTCATCCGACCTGTTTGTACCACCCTCATGCAAAGTCGTATCTCGTTTCGGAAGCGGTACGCGGCGAGGGCGGCGTGTTGCGCCTCGCCGACGGAACGCGTTTCATGGAAAAGTTCGACCACCGTGCCGAACTTGCCCCCCGGGACGTCGTAGCTCGCGCCATCGACCACGAAATGAAACGGCTGGGTGCCGACTGCGTTTATCTGGACATCAGCCACCGGCCCAGAGCGTTCATCGAGTCGCACTTTCCAACGATCGCCGAACACTGCCGGCAGTTTGGTATCGACATGGTGAATGAGCCCATTCCCGTTGTTCCCGCCGCCCACTACACATGCGGCGGGGTACTCGTGGACGGTCATGGGTGCAGCGATGTACCAGGTCTGTATGCCATTGGTGAAGTAAGTTGCACAGGATTACACGGCGCCAATCGTCTCGCCAGCAACTCGTTGCTCGAATGCCTCGTTTTCGCCCGGATCGCAGCAAGCCATATCCAGCGCAACCTCGAGTTGCCCATTGTCGAAGTAACCGTGCCCCACTGGGACGAAAGCCAGGTTACGGATTCGGACGAAGACGTTGTCATTGCCCATAACTGGGACGAATTACGTCGATTCATGTGGGACTACGTCGGCATAGTGCGCACGGACAAACGACTGCAACGAGCGCAAAGACGTATCGATCTGCTGAAACAGGAAGTCCACGAATATTACAGCCATTATCGTGTCACCAACGACCTCATCGAACTCAGAAATCTCATCCACGTGGCGGAACTGATCGTCCGTTCCGCTCTCGCCCGTCCGGAAAGCCGGGGACTCCACTATAATCTCGACCACCCGGACACGCTGGAGCGATCCGAAGACACCATCCTCTTTCCCGGCTCACTGGATCGGCTGGACGTTTTACGCCCGGTGGGATGAAAGCAGAATATTTCGGTCCCGAAGCGGCGCCGTTGGAAATTCGGGGTCAGATTCGACCTCGTTATGGCAGCAGTTAATCCCACCGGGTTCGTTTTGCTCTTCGAATCTCATTTTTGAGCAACCGGCATACCGCGGCGTAGTCGCGATCGCTGATCTCTCCCCGG
>JAPUJX010000151.1 GCA_027295975.1 Gammaproteobacteria bacterium | reverse complement strand
TCGTCGATGCGATGTAGTGTGTACGGAAACCGGCGTCGGTCAGTACCTCGGGGGATGAGCAGAGAGTGCCCCGCTGCGACGCTTCCAATGTTGTCTCCCTGAGATCGCCAAGGGCGTGCCCGACAGGCGTTAGATAGACGTTCATGTTGCATCTCCCCTGCTAACGATGGCCTTAAGGGGAGGGATGAAACGGCCGCTGCGAGATACGTACCGTGAGTAGGACTCACCGAACAACGAATGCAGGCCGCGTTCCTCGCTGCGTGCGGTAATCTCGAGCGCAATAGTCCCGTAAGCGAGCGGCACGAGGGTCCAGAAGCTCGGTAAGGCGAGCCAGGCGACCACCAGCAGGAGAAGAAACGAGGAGTAGAAAGGGTGCCGGACGAAACGGTAGGTGCCGGTGGTAACCAGTTGGCTCGGGGTGCCGTTGTCCTGGTGCCAGAGCGCGGGCGCCTGTTGGTGAGACAGAGCAGTCGCCCAGATGATGATGATGGCAATCGCCGTTATCGTCATGAGGATCAGGGGGTGAACCGAAAACCAGGATCCTGTCCAGCCGACCACGCCAGTCACCAGCGCGCAGGCGCTCAGGAAAAACGGTACGGCGGTTGCCAGCCATCGCAGGTTGTATCGGCCACGCCGAAACACGATGAACGGCAAGCAGCCGACGACCAGATAGCCAAAAATCGGAATCGAAGGAACGAAGTTCATATTGTGATCTCCTCGGTAACGATCCGCTTCAGTTCGGCTCGGCGAATCTTTCCAGACAAGGTTCGGGGTAATGGTGCTGTCAAGACGATTACCCGGGTCGGCCGTTTAAACGCCGCAAGACCTTCGGTCTCGCGTGCGATCGCTTGTGTCAGCACGCAGCGTTTGGCGCGTTGATCCAGGTGTCTCAGGTCGTTGCCCGGCAACACGGCAACAACAACTTCTTCGCCGCCGTTGCTTCTGGGCATGCCGAGCACAGCGCAATCGTCGATCAGTGCTGCACCGCATAACGCTGCTTCGACCTCCTCTCCCGCGACCTTCTTGCCGCAGGCGAGAACGATGAGATTTTTGATGCGGCCATTGATGACCAGGCGGCCCTCTGCATCAAATCTGCCCAGGTCGCCGGTATGCAGCCAGCCATCCGCATCAATCGCGGTGCGTGTTGCCGACGAGTCACCGTAGTAGCCGCTCATCACATGGGGCCCCCGCGTCAACAACTCGCCCTGGGTGGTCACAACCACCTCCACGCCCGGTAGCGGTCGCCCGACCGTCATGCCGGTAGCGTCGTCTCTTCGTTCAAAGGAGACGACGGGGCTCGTTTCGGTCATGCCGTAACCCTGACAGACGTCGATACCGAGACCCTGAAAAAAGCGCGCGGTCCCGTTATCGAGCGGTGCGCCGCCAGAGATGAAGAAGTCGAGTTCGCCACCGATACGCCGATGTATCGAGCGGAGGGTTACTCGACGCAGCCACCGGGGCAGACGCGCCGAAATGGATAGCAAGCCGCGTCCACCGGGAGTCGCGGCTGCGTTGCGTTCGATTCCCCGGCGCAAAGCTGCGAGGAAAGCCGGAACGACGATCATGCAGGTTGGCTGATGAGAGGTGATAACGTCGGCGATCTGCGCAGGCACCCGGGTCGAACAGACGGCTATATGGGTGCCGCGGGCGAGACATGCGAGCAGGTCGGCGGTCAAGCCGAAAATGTGATGCCACGGCAGGAACGAGACCGTCCGTGGGGGTACTTCGGGGAAAACGGTGTTGAAGGCATCGAGTTGAAAGCGAAGATTGTCGTGGGTGATGACGACACCCTTCGGCGCTCCGGATGTTCCGGAGGTGAACCCGATGACGGCCGCGGTGTCTCCCGATCTTTTTACCATGGGTTGCTCGGCGGTACCTGCATCTACAAGCAGACGACCGTGGCAGAAGCGTTGGCTGAGTCTCCTTGCTCGCGCCTGCTCTTCTTTGGACGCGACGATGAGGGAAACGTCGACGATGGTCAGCTGACCCGTGAGTTCTGCCAGGTCCGCCTCGTTCGCAAGCGGAACGACAACACCCCCAGACGCGAGAATTCCGAAGAATGCTGCGGCCCATTCCGGGTTTGTGGCATGGAGAAGTGCCACCCGATCACCCGGCTGCACACCACGGGAGTGAATGGCCGCCGCCCATTGCCGGGCGCGGTGGGAAAGATCCGAATAACTCAGCGTCAGTCCGCGGTGGGTGAGTGCTGGACGGGATCCGTACGTCTCGAAAACATCGATCAGATTTGCGAGATTGTGGTCATCAACGACAACCGTACCGGGTGATTGATCTGTGACCTGCACTTGCCGTTCTCCGCTTCAAAACCTGGGGAACAGCGTAGTGACTGATACCTTAAGAAACCTTAGGGAGGTCTTAAATGGTATTCAGGTTGCTTCGGGAGTGCTGAAGGAGTCGGCGCTTTTCGGTTTTGTCGGCGTGATCAGCACATTCGCCGGGTCGACACGAAGCGGTTGTAGGTTCAAAGGCGTAGCCGTTTTCGAGCCTCAAACCACCGGATTTTCATGTCCGCTTTCTGAGCCCGGACTAGCTTCGTTCTCAGGATAACTGGGCTGTAACCAAAAACATCCTTAACTCGAGGCGCATCACCCATCCAAGACAAGATTGTAACGATGTTCACGCCAATCCGCAAGAACCGCATCTCGATACTCTTCGTCTATTGATCCTATCCACGTCGACTCCGGGACCTCGGTATCGGGCGGAACCTCTGCATCGATAGTGTGTTCAACCACATGAACTTCATCGAATCCCGCAGCCGTTAGCACCCTGGTCGCAAATGCAGGATCGCTCCACGTCCTAACCCTTTCCGAAGTATCGATTGCCACCGCTGGTGAAAGGTATTTGGCTACGAACAGTGGAGTTGCGTAGTCGCTTATGGGCTCGGTTTTGGACCAGTCCCCCACAGTGCTCCGGAGCTCCCGTTGAGTTTCGTTTGCCATATTCGCATTCTCGATGAATCGCTTACAGGTCTCGATTCTACACCCCAAAGATAAGGTTAAACCCTGCAATAAAGCATTATGGTGCGGTCATGTTCGATGGCCGTTGTTGGCCGATAGGGCTCGCTAAAGGCCTCGTTCTGAGCGGCTGCTTTTTTGTGCGGTGCGGGATAATCTATAACCCTTTCGAAGGCTTAGCTCCCTAAAGACTCATGGGGTGGTGGCTTGTGGCTCACTGGATAAGAAATGAT
>JAPUJX010000150.1 GCA_027295975.1 Gammaproteobacteria bacterium | reverse complement strand
GAAAGAGTGTCGGCCATCAGCGACAGCCTGCGAAGCACAAGGAACACTCCGAACGCGGGAGCCGTCGCACCCACCAGCACCGATGCGAGGATCGCCCGGTTCATGAACTCATACTGGAATATCTCGGGCATCTACTTACCTGTGCGTGTGTTCAGGATCGTGCATCAGTACGTCGACAGGAAAGCCGTACAGGTTTGAAAGCGCCTTTGCGTCGAGCCGGTGCACGGGCCCGTGAAACACGATGTCCCGGTTGATACATGCACAGGTCGTTGCCTCGCGCATCACCGCGCCGATGTCGTGCGAAACCATGACGATCGTGATGCCCAGGTCCCGGTTCAGGCGGCGAATCATGGAATGGAACTGTTCCTCTCCAGCCGCATCGACGCCCGCAACGGGCTCGTCCATGACCAGTAAATCAGGTCGACGAACGAGTGATCGCGCGATCAGCATTCTCTGCTGCTGCCCCACCGATAAATCCGACACGCGGCGGTCGGCAAGATTCTGAACGCCCGCCAGCTCCATCGCCTCGTCGACCCGGACCGACCCCCGGCGCTTGAATATCGCAAACGGGTCGAACCCCGAATAGGTTCCGAAATTGACCACTTCCCTCACCGAGGCCGGAAACCTGGATTCCGTTGCCTGCGTGCGCTGTGGCACATACCCAACGCGGTGCCAGTCGGTGAACCGGTCTGCCGGAACGCCGAACAGCAACACCCGGCCAGAAGTTGGTTTCAGCAGGCCCAGGGCTAGCTTCATCAGCGTGGTTTTTCCAGAACCGTTCGGACCAAGAATTGCCGCAAACTCGCCCGGGGTAATCGAAAAATTTATGTCGCGGACGACCGGCTCGGAGTTATAGCTGAACCAGGTCTCGTCGAAGCGGATCGGGACCTGCTCAGGGGCGAATTTTTCGACAGATTCGGTACCGGACTTTTGATATTCAGTCTCATTTATGCGCACGGATTCAGCTGTATGGGCGGGTTCAGACATGGACACTGAACTTACCCGTTGTTGATTCGTTCAGGCATGAACCACACGTGATGAATATCTCCATGCGGTGGCCGATAATATCGCCGTCTATTTCCTTTGCCAGCGAACGCATTACGCGCTCGACCGTCGAGTGCCTGAACTCGCCAACCGCGCCGCAACGAGAGCAGATGGTGTGGTGATGGTGCTCGACTCGGGCGATGCTGTACATCGGTGCGCCATCGAGGATTGGCAGTTTGCAAAGCGCGCCGGCATCTACCAGGTGGCGGATCGTCCGGTAAACCGTCGCCCTGCCCACCCCGGGCAGGTCACGGCACAATTGCTCTGCTGTGAACGCTCCGCTGAGATGCTCAATGCGCCCGGTGACGGCAGTCCTGGCCCCGGTCCGTCGAAGCCCGCGGTCTTCCAGGGCATTGCTCAGGTTGATCCCACGCGATTCAGTTTCCAACATGAGGGATGCTGCCATAATTTACGCCTCGTCCAGTGATACTTGGTATCAATAATCAGAAGACCTGAACAGTATACATCCGGCCAGCAACAGGCAGCGGGCAGTAACGGGGCCGGACTAACTAACCCGGAAACTTGCTCCCGAGAATGGTGACATAGGTCTGGGTTTCAAAAAATGTCAGCGCAGCCGCGATAACCGTAATCGCCACAACTGCTATAACGAGCCTTGATACCGGTTGCTGACCGGCTTGAAGTGCCATGCGAGGCGTCCCGACGAAGCTGAACGGATTGGAAATGGCGACCAACCGCTCCCTGGGTGCAATAAAAAAAGCAACCAGCGCTCCGGCTAAGAGTCCGCCAATGTGAGCGGCATTATCGACGCCGGCGACGGATAGCCCAAAAACAATGTTGATCGCCACTATCACGCCGATCGATGTCAGCTGCTGTCTGCCCACCTGGCCCAGCAGCCGCCGGTTAAGCAGCAAGTACATGCCAAACGCACCAAATATCCCGAACACCGCACCACTCGCACCGACGCTGAGATTGGGACCCGCAACGAAGCTGGCAACATTGCCCATCACCCCCGCCGCCAGGTAAATGGCCACAGAGTTGCGGGTCCCGAAGATGCGTTCGACCATCGAACCAAAAATAACGAGACCGAACAGGTTCGTCAGCAGGTGGAAAAAGCCAACGTGCAGAAACATCGGCATTACGAGGCGCCAGTACTCGCCCTCAGCTATGGACGGTCCGAACTTGGCACCCCAGTCGAGCAGGTTGTTCAATCCTGCCAGCCCGTCGGTACCCCCCGTCAACATGACCCCTGCGAAGAAAATGATATTGATCGCCAAAAAAACGCTGGTGGCAGGAACACCGCTTATACTCGCAGCTAGCGGCTGACGCTGACCGGGATATTGCCTCAATTTTCCGGAACCTCCTCGGGAGCGAGGTGACCGACGCAGGCAGCGCAGACGGTGGTGTGCGGGACGGTTTGGTACGCCACAGGCGTCACGACAGGCTCCCGCAAACGTATACTCACCAACGATTTACGGGGCAAATTTCGTCTCCTCACGTTTAACACAGGGCCTGCATTCGCTTCCGGGTGCCAGTCACGGTAAACAGATTCCAACCCAATCACACTACAGCGATAGTACTTTGACCAAACCGGCAAAAACACGAATCCTTGTGATCGATGACGATGAATCGATCAGGTACGCGGTGGATGCGGGACTTGAGTACCTCGGTGACTTCGACGTGCATTTCGCCGACGATGGCATCACGGGAATCGAAGAACTGAAAAGCCATTCACCGGATCTCCTCCTGGTCGACCTGGTCCTG
>JAPUJX010000015.1 GCA_027295975.1 Gammaproteobacteria bacterium | reverse complement strand
GTACTCGGCTTCAAACTCGTCAATGGTTGTGATCAGCCTGGTCTCCGCCATGATTGTCTCCTCGTGAACTCTCACCTCAGTTTCTCAAACCAGCACGCCGAACCGATTGAGGCGCAGTATCTGGTCCGCCAACCCTCTTTCCATTTTCGCCGGATCGTCTGCTGCAATGTAGTCGATTACCGCAAGAGCATCGCGAGGGCTCAAGGCAACCCCACCGCCAACGACTTCACTTGCAATCTGACCCGCAACCCCCGCGCCAGCGACCTGTACGAACATTCGCTTTATCGTTTCGCTGGCAAATTCAGGACGGTTGTCCGAATCCGTTGGGCGGAACGGTTGTGCGAAGGGTCTCAACTCGCCAGCCGCAATCAGATAACACAGATTTCGGATAATCTCTCCACTATGACGGGATTCACCGCCCAGGGAAGTAACCAACTCGTAAAGTGTCGTAGAACCGTGAGACATCAGCGTTCGAAGTTCCGAGATGAAGTCCGCTTGAAAACCGATGTTGCCCCTTGGTACTTGAACGGCCGTGTTGATCGCTTCGGGATTACCCATGCAGCCGACCACCAGTTGACCCAGATGACCGGTAATATCATCGACGTTATCGATTCGAGATTCCGATCGTACGAATACATCTCGCCGAAACTGCCGATCGACGGCAAAATCGGTGGCCAGTTGTTGCAGGCGTGTTGTCGGCATTTCTGCAATTGCTTCGCCAGCCGAGGAATCGATGACGAGGGCATCGTGATTGTCTACCAGCGTGGCGCTACCGAGATAGGTCAACCCGGCGCTCATCATCTGGTCCGCCACGTCAATCGAGTAGAGTGGCTCCCATGTCTCATTCAAAAATTCATGAGCCAGATAGTCACTCGGACTGCGCGCGTAGGCGTCAACTGCCGTGACCGCAGCGGGGTTGGTTCGAAAATACCTCAATCCAGCGCTGCTCAGTCGCTGCAACCATCGAACCGCACTGGCAACTCTTTGCGGCGAATCACCGTCGGACGCCGTTGCGAACTCGATCAGTAACCTGCGCAGGGGCACTTCAAGCGTCCAGCCAGGCATGCAGTTGTAGCTGACGTAAACCAATCCGCCGGGTTTGAGGAGTTTGCGTATCAACTGCAGAATTGTCTGCCGCGCCTGCGCACCGACCCAGCTGTATACGCCATGCAGAACGATGAAATCAAAATCACGGAGATCGCGCTCGAGTAGTTCGAGAAACGACACCGGGTGGAAAAGGACGTTTCGAATCGACAATTCATGCGCATACCGTTCACCGGTGGCAATGTTTTCCGGGTTGAAGTCGCATGCATGAAATTCTCCGGCAGGAAAGCAAGCAGCATGGATTACGGAAGAGAAAGCGGTGCCGGAACCCAGTTCGAGATACGAAAAATTCTGATCGAGTTTGCGTGGCACGGCTCCGCCAAGCGCGGCAACATAATTCAACCATACCGGGGACAACTCGCGAAAATACGTAGTTGGATAACTGGCGTCTTTGATATAACCGCGAGGGGGGTGATCGTCAGGCATGATAATTCCAGGCACACGAGAACAACGTAGCGCGAAACAAGTAGGTAATCAGCATATTAATATAAGATATCCGCTCACGCGTCATGGCCTGACCACGATCGGTCAAACCAACGTGCACGCGAATTAATCTGCCACAAGCCGCAGGAGTCAAAAATGAAAAACCATCTCATGGTCGCCTGCGTGGTGCTGGCAAGCTGCGCCTACCCGGACAAAGAGGAAAAAATGCCTGAGCTCGACTACCTATGGCTTGAAGAAATCGAATCACAGCGTTCCCTGGACTGGGTTCGCGAACGGAATGTTTCCTCACTGGCGCGGTTGGAGGGCGATAAGCGTTTCAAAACGTTGCAGCAGGCGGCTATAGAAAACTACACCGCAGTCGATCGCATTCCCTACGTGACCCATGTCAAGGGGCAGGTTCGCAACTTCTGGCAGGACCGAGAAAACGTCAAAGGCATCTGGCGTCAAACATCCCTCGAAGACTATATGAATGACAAACCGGACTGGGAAACTCTACTCGACATCGACGGGCTCGCCCATGAAGAGAATGAAGACTGGGTATACAAAGGGAACACCTGTCTCGGGCCGGACTTCCAACGTTGTCTCGTCCATCTATCGAGAGGAGGCAGCGATGCCACCGAAATCCGGGAATACGACGTGGGTACAGGTAAATTCGTCGACGATGGATTTTATCTTTCAGTTGCAAAAACGCAGGTTGATTGGCTGAACGAAGAATATCTGCTGGTGGCAACCGACTTTGGACCAGACTCGTTGACAACCTCCGGTTATCCCCGAATGATCAAGAAATGGCGCCGTGGCACCAAGCTCGAAGACGCCGAGTTGTTATTCACGGCAAGCCCGACCGACATGGCGGTTTCACCGGTAACCCTCTATCGCGAGGAAGGTTCGTATTCGTTTCTGAACCGGCGGCCGGAATTTTTCAAAGAAGAGAACCACTATCTGTCGCCAGATGGCCGACTGCAGAAAGTACCTTTGCCGGAGGATGCCGATTTCAAGGGAGTGTTCCAGAACAAGCTGGTTGCTTCACTTCGAACAGATTGGGTGGTCGACGGACAGGCGTTCAAGGCAGGCAGCCTAATCAGCATCGATTTCGAACCCTCGCTGACTCAGGCCAAACCTGAAAATCCACAAACGATACTTGCACCCACGAGTCACAGAGCGATCCAGGGGGTCGCCCTCGGTCGCGATGTTATCCATGTATTCCTGATGGAAGACGTGGATGGCGCACTACTCGAACTTCGACTGGATCGGGAAATTGGATGGGTGGAGAAAAAGGTATCGCTGCCCGCCAGAGGGAGCATCAACCTCGTCAGCAACGATCCGATCAGCGATCTGACAATGTTGAACTATGAGTCCTTCCTCACCCCATCGCAGCTGTACCTGGTAAATCAGGGCTCCGAACCTGAAGTCATCAAGTCAATGCCGGAGCGATTCCCCAGTGATCAGTATGTGAGCGAACAATATTTTGCGACCAGCAGGGACGGCACCAGGGTTCCATATTACGTCGTTTCCGCAAAACATCTTACCCGGGATGGGAGCACGCCCACATACCTGTACGGGTACGGGGGTTTTGAAGTATCCCTGACACCCGGTTATCTGTCTGCAATGGGAATCGAGTGGTTGAAGGCAGGTGGCGTTTTTGTTCAGGCAAATTTACGCGGCGGAGGTGAATACGGACCGAGTTGGCACAAATCCGCGCTCAAGGAAAATCGTCAGCGGGCATTCGATGATTTTATTGCCGTGGCGGAAGACCTTACCAGCAGGAAAATCACCTCCCCCTCCAAGCTCGCAATAAGAGGCGGCAGCAATGGAGGTTTACTGGTAACGGCAGTGATGGTGCAGCGTCCCGATCTGTTTGGCGCGGTTATCTGCGCGGTCCCCCTGATTGACATGTTGAGATACCACCGGCTGTCAGCCGGGGCCAGCTGGATGGCGGAATACGGTAATCCGGATATCCCCGAGGAAGCCGACTACATCGCCCGGTATTCACCCTGGCAGAACGTGCGGGACGACGTCACTTACCCCGAAACATTCTTCTGGACCAACACCAAGGACGATCGTGTTCATCCAAGTCACGCTCGCCGCATGGTTGCAAAAATGTTGTCCCAGGGCCATGAAGTGCTTTATTACGAGAACACCGAAGGGGGTCACGGCGGCGGAGCGGATCCGTTGGCCCAAGCCCATACGACTGCACTCGAATTGGTTTTTCTCATGCAAACCTTAATGGACTAGAGAGAATGGAGCAAAACCTCTCCGACAGACCATGTTGGATGGAAATCGATTTAGAGAGTCTGACGGACAACTGGAATGTTCTGCGTTCTCTGGTCGGACCAGGAATAAACATCATCCCCGCGCTGAAAGGCAACGCGTACGGACATGGCATTGAGCTTCTCACGTCTCACCTGTCTCAACTCGAACCCGTACACCTTTGCGGTAGGTACTCTGGAAGATGCGAGCGATATTCTAAACGTTGACGATATTCCGATATTGATGTTTGGAGGCCCGCTTCCAGCGGGGATTCCAACGCTGCTTCGGCGGGGATTGACTCCCACGATTCACAACCTCGCTCTGGGAGAGCGGGTTCCGATCGCTGGTGTGTCCCTTGAATACACGAATCTGGATATCTCTCAGATCCATGCCGAGGTTGGTGATGAAGTTGTGCTGCTCGGTAGATCCGGCGATGAATCGATCGGGCTCGATGACCTGGCCGTCTGGTGGAAAGTGGGCCCGCTGCACGCCCTGATGTCGTTCAGCCGAACCATTCCGCGCGTGCCGGTTTCACCGACACCTTTTATCTGACCCTCCAAGTGGCTCGCCGCTAAAGGCTGTTCAGGAAACTCAGCAGAGCTTCGTTGGTTGCCACGGGGTCTTCCTGCTGAATCCAATGGCCTATTTCGGGCACGATGACGACATCCCGCAGGTCGGTAACAGTCTGTTCCATCATCTTCGTCAACATCGGTGCCGTAGCTCCTCCAATCACCACATCCTTCTGTCCGGCGATGAACAGCGTCGGCACCTCAATTTTCGCATCGGCAAGATGTTCGGTGATTTCCCAGTTGCGTTGAAAGTTGCGGTAATAGTTTACGCCTCCGCGAAACCCGGAACTTTCGAACTGGGTAACGTAATAATCGAGGTCTTCGGGGGTCAACCAGCCCGGTAACCCCTTGGGGGCGCCAAGACGCGGTATCCATCCACCGGCAGAACGTTTTGGGTCCGTGACTTCCGGCGCTTCCCGGGGAGAGTCCGGCGAGAGATACAATCTGCTGAGCAACCCGCGGGGGTTTCCGTCGTATTCAGCATCGGCGACTCCCCCGGGCTCGTTGTGGTACAAAATATAGAAGAAGTTATCACCGACCCGGGCCGTCATGGCATCCATTGGTGACTGGGTTGACCTCGCTCTGTATGGCACGCTCATGAGGACCAGGGAAGAGAAACGATCCGGGTGCAGCAGCACACTATTTGCGGCAACGACCGCACCCCAGTCATGGCCAACGATGGTCGCTTTTTCTTCGCCTTCTTTCACCCCGACGGCATCCAACACGCCAACCATGTCTCCGGCAAGATGGACGATGTCGTAGTCGTCAACCGACTCAGGCGCATCGGTTTCTCCATAACCGCGCATTTCAGGTACCACCACGCGGTACCCCGCGTTGGCAAGCGCTGGAATCTGATGTCTCCACGAGTACCAGGACTCCGGCCAGCCGTGGGCCAACAGTACCAGGGGACCTTCATCGCCCATTTCTGCTATGCGCATTCGAATGCCGTTTGTTTCAATGAAACGAAAGGTGACTCCAGCTACCGGCGACTCTTCCATCACAATTTTCTCCTCCTGTCGGGAAACATCGGCAGAAGGATCGTCGACTGGCGCTTCAACACCTCCGCATCCCGCTATCGACGTCGCCAGCACACTCGCGACCACCCATCTACTTCGCATTTGAAATCCCCCTTGACGACCCCGCCCGTACCTGAAAAAAATGCAGCGGCAGGTAGTCTAACAGCCCGGGGCAGTCAAGACCTCCACAGCAGCCTAGTCAGGGGCAGGCTTCTTCAACCTGCCGTGAATGTTGTTCTTCTTGAAACTCGTTTGAGAAGGGATCTCCTGAATCTCGAACGACAGGCTCAGGCCTCGTTCTTCGTATAACCGATTTGTATGATCACATAGCACCTCGAACAAGCTCTTGCCAACGGTTTGTCGGACTTCCAACGAACGTCCCTCGCCAATTCGGGCAACTACGTGGACAAACCCGTTGTCCGGGTCCCCATCGGCTATCAGATAAGTTTCTCGTTTCGAGGCTCTTGAGCGAATGCCTCCCAGAGGAAACACGCCGCTGGCTGCCGCCGTGGTGTGTAGGCTTGTCAACAATTCGGAAACCTTCAACGTCTCTTCCAGGTTAGCCGAATATTCTACGATAAGGTGTGGCACGGTCCTCCCGTTGACAGAAATGGATAACTGATCAAATATATCGGTGGCGACAAAAAGCGTCAAACCCTCTTCCAGGCCATAACCGAAGGATTTCCGATGCGCTTCTTGAGCTTTACAGCCAACAACAAACAAGCCTACGGGGCGGTAGTTGACGATCGAGTCGTGGATCTGTCCGAGCTTATGCCGGAATACCGGAACTTGCGCCAGGTTATGGAAGCCGGTGCTCTCG
>JAPUJX010000149.1 GCA_027295975.1 Gammaproteobacteria bacterium | reverse complement strand
GAACTCAACGACGAGGTGGCCGGCTATTTCACTACGGGTGAGACCGTCAACCCCATATCGGTGTTACAGATCGACAACGGGCTTCAGGAAATTTTACGGCGCCGGGTAGCCCTCCGACTGCTGGACTCTCTGTGGGTACTTCGCGAAGCCGTGGCCAGCTCGACGTTGGGCTTCTCGATCATCCGCATGGGTAATGGATCCCCACCACCCGACGGCTTTCGGACAAAATTTCCCCTACCCACCGTCCGCTGACCCCGGAGAAGGAACCCAACCCGATGCGATGGTAAACGCCTGGTGCCGGGCGTACGATCTCTGCGGTACCAACCTCTTCCAGGTGAGAGGAGAACCCATCTTGGATTACAAGCTCTATGCCGTTCGAATATTTACCACCGACTGGGACAGATCCGTTGCCTTCTACCGCGATCAGGTAGAACTGGAATTGAAGTTTGCCGACGAGTCCATGGGCTGGGCGGAATTCGACCTGGGTGGACCGAGCCTGGGCATCGAACGCGTTGATGGGGATGATCCGGAGGCCCGCAATATGGTGGGCCGGTTCATCGGTATCTCAATCGCCATTCCCGACATGGAACAAACCTATGCAACCCTGAAAGAGCGGGGTGTGGAATTCCTGTCAGCGCCCGAACCTCAATCCTGGGGCGGGGTGCTCGCGCACTTCAAAGATCCGGATGAAAACGTGCTCACCCTGCTCGGCTCGGCAGACGACCCAGCAGCAGACGAGCAAAACTCCGACTAAACGTGTCACATCGTGCGCCACAACGTGCATCACGATGTTTCCATGTATCATTACGCCAGCAATAGCGGAGATCGGTCATGCCCAGATTCGTCATAGAGCGAGACATACCGGAAATCGGCTTGGCAGACCGCGAGGCGTTGCGTAACGCCGCGAGTCAATCCAACTCCGTTCTGTCGGAGATGAAAGCCGAAAACAAAAACATTCAGTGGGAGCACTCCTACGTCGCTGGTGACAAGACGTTCTGTATCTATCTTGCCGACACCGAGGTGCTCATTCATGAACATGCCGAGCGTAGCGGGTTCCCTGCCACGAAGGTCACCGAAGTGCGCAGGATGATCGACCCGATTACCGCCGAAGCCTGACCCTGCGCGCCGCTTGCTCAGTGGGGACGGCTAGCTACAGGGTTGGTGCGGTGTCATTCTAACTAAACTAGTGTGCTGAGACGTCATGTCACGAAACAGTTGGGTATTTATCGCCCTGGGTACGTTTTTCTGGATCGCGGACGCCATTTTTATCCGATTTGCCGGCGTCGAATTGTTTCACTTCGGAAGCATCTGGTTGATCGGACTTTTTCTCGCCACACCGTTGGTAGGATGGGTGCTGATCAAAACCTGTTTAGCCGTGACCGGAATTCCGGAAGAACAAGCCCTCAAACCCATCACCATCTTATGCACGACAGGTCTGCTCCTGAACGGCGTCGCCATCTCTCAATACCGCTGGCTCTACGGTGACACCACGGAGCATCTGTTACTGGGAGCCGCGTGGCTGCTGTGGGGGGTGGGTGTATTGATAATACTCGCCATCTACCTGGAAAACCGCTCGGGAACCCGTTCGGGGACACCTACACACGAAACGAGATCAACTTCATGAAATATATGATCACCTTCAATCATATCGAAGGAGCCTGGGAACAGATTACCGACGAACAGCAACAGGAGCACGCTGGCTGGCTCAAGAATTTTATGAAAGAACTGAAAGAGGAAAAAGGCGCCGAGCTTGTGTTTCTTGCCCCACCCCCCGAAACCAGGACCGTGCGCAGGCACCTCGATGGGCGCATAGAGGTAACCAATGAACTGGTGACCGCCACCGGTGAGTTCGTCGGTGGTTATTACGTCATCGAAGCGGAGTCTATCGAAGAGGCCGTGGTCTGGGCGGAGAAGGGTAGATTCCTGGTCGGGTCCAACGACGTCAGGCCAATTATCGAGTTGAGCTTTTAGGACCGGCAGTGATTGATGCGGTCATTGCCGATCTCATCATGATCGCGCATTTCGTGTTCATCGTTTTTGTCGTTGTCGGGGGATTTGCCGCGGTGCGTCGTCTCTGGATTGCTTTCCTGCACTTACCCGCGGCGGTTTGGGGCGTATTGATCGAACTGCTCAACTGGACATGCCCTCTGACGCCGCTGGAAGCCGGCTACCGGCAGGCGGCTGGTCAAGCCGGATACCACGGCGGTTTCATCGAGCACTATCTCATGCCACTCATCTACCCGAGCGGGTTGACACGCACCGTACAATTCATCCTGGCAGCCCTCGTGTTAGGGATAAATGTCTATGCCTACACGCTTGTCGTGCAGCGCTCCCGGTCGGGTAAATGACGGAGGAGGTATCACATACTCAGCCGTTCGAATTTCTGTTGGGACAGAAGATCAGCGTCATCCGCAGTATTCATCGCGGGCCTTCGAAAACAATCGATGCGCTTGAAATCGAGACGAAACATGGCCGGGTAGTCCACTTCCTGGGATCGGAGGTAACAATCGGCGCGGGTGCGGTAACCGCCGGGATGCTGCCCGCGGGAGACGCGAATGCGCTGTTGCGAATCGATCTCACCGAACGTTTGTCTTTCGCATTTCGATCAGATCAGCGAGTCGTTCGGGTAGAGAACCTGCAGGCAAACAACCGCGACCAAACAAACGTGCACGGGTGGCAAGTCTGCTTTTCATCGGACGACTACTTCGTGATGTTTCATCGAGAAGGTGCGGTCGACATCGTCTGCAACGAGCTGCCATGAACCTCATACCCGAGAACGGCTGACCCGGACATGACCATCAGGATAGCCACCGCAGGGCCCGCGGATTACCCCGCGGTCCTCGAACTCAACGAAGGCGCCGTACCCAACGTGAACAGCATCTCCGAGAGCACCCTGAAAAACCTGGATGAACAAAGTCGTTTTTTCTGCCTGGCGCGGGATTCGGCCAACCTCGCGGGGTTTTTGCTGGCACTCCCTGAATCAGCCTCCTACGACAGCCCCAACTTCCGGTACTTCAAGGATCGTTATCCGCGGTTCACCTACGTTGACCGGATAGTGGTGAGCGAAGACCATCGCCGCCGTGGCGTGGGACGGAAACTGTATTCGGCCCTGTTCGAGGAAGTGCGACACAGCACGCCGATGGTTACCTGTGAAGTCAACCTGATCCCGCCCAATCCCGATTCTCTGCAATTTCATGAAAACCTCGGATTCCGGGAAGTGGGTCAGCAGGAATCCGAGCGCGGCAGCAAACGGGTTTCGCTGCTGATCTGCCCACTTCAGTCGGGTTGAAATGCCCACCGTATTCGGAATGCTCGACAAAACGACCGTGGCTGGTCGATGAAACTCTGGGTAGATGCGGATGCCTGTCCCAGGGTCATCAAAGAAGTGATTTTCCGGGCCGCCGAGCGGATGAAAGTCCAGACCACGCTGGTCGCCAACCAGTTTCTGAGAGTGCCGAAGTCGCAGTACATCAGAGTCGTTCAGGTTCCCAGGGGCTTCGACATTGCCGACGATCACATCGTCGCGGAGATGAGCTCAACGGACCTGGTGATCACCGCAGACATCCCCCTGGCCTCCGAAGTGATCAGCCTCGGCGCCGTTGCACTCAACCCGAGGGGAACACTTTATACCGCCGAGAATATCCAATCGCACCTTAGTCGGCGTAACTTCATGGAAGAACTACGTTCCACAGGAACCTTTACCGGCGGTCCGGCAACCCTGGCCAAAACCGACGTACAATCATTCGCCAGGCAACTTGATCGCTACCTGACGAAACAAATCGGAAAGTGATCGAAAACCCCGTTACCTCAGCCGTTCTTGAGATCGATCGGAGTCTGGACCACCGCTGACTTCCCCGTTCAACGGCGGCAAAGTAGTTTGAGGCTAGCGTCTGCGTCGTTCGTTGGCTTCGTTGATTCGCAACTGACGACCTTCCATATCCTTGCCATTCAATTCCGCTATAGCCTTGTCGCCCGCTTCATCATCCATTTCCACAAAACCGAACCCGCGAGAACGACCCGTGTCCCGATCGGTGATGACCTTTGCAGAATGTATTGACCCAAGTGGCGCGAACAACTCTTCCAATTCGACATCCCCTATCGACCAGGGCAAATTCCCAACGTAGATTTTCTTCATTTTCAAAGTTCTCAAATAATCCCCAACGCGATCCCGCCAGCCCAAACCACGTTACATAAACGGCGCTTGTGACTTTCACAACAAGTCTGCATATCAGAATTGAGACCGACTCAGAGAAATAACTCACCCAGGCAATCGGAGCGGATTCCAATAACCGCGCAGGCGCAGTATAGGTAGGGATTTCCCTGCTTACAATCGCTCGAAATCGCGTTCCACTAGGGAGCCGACAGGTTGTCCAGGCGTATGGCTATGGAATCTTCACGACCGAACAGGATACCGATGTAACTATCCGCCCAGCCGTACTTTTCGCTCATGAGATCGTTGACGGTGGTCTGCATCTCCCGGACAGGTGTCGCCCGGTGATAATATCGGGTTGTTCCACGAACCAACTCGAGCTCGGGATTGACCAACAATTGCTGATACCAGCCCGACGCTGCACCGCCGCCGGATCGCAACCAGCGACTGCCGTCGTGCTCCACAATCCATAAGCGTGTCTCGGACAGGGCACCGGATCCATCCCGCGTGGTAACGACCACGACCTCACCGGCTTCCGACGCGATGATCTGCACGCCCATGACCAACACCACGAGCACACCGAACAAACCCAGAACGCTCAGGATTATTTTTTTCATGTCTCCCCCACGATGAGAAGAAGTCAAAGAGGCCGCGAGGATAATGAAATGAAGCTCCCCACACCATAGAGTTCACCCGAATTGATAATGTAGCCTTGGCTAATCAGGCTTGATACGCTCCTTCGAATATCGGGATCCGGAGACAAACCATGACACACCTCTATCGGGTAATCGTTCCGGTCAGCGACATTGAAAAGGCGGCTGAATTCTACGGAGCGGTTCTCAATCAACCTGGCGAAAGGGTCTCTCCGGGGAGGCACTACTTCCAATGCGGCGGCACGATCCTGGCCTGCTTTGATCCCAGGGCAGACGGTGAAGGGAGTTCCTCTCCGCCCAACCCACAACACATTTACCTCAGTGAAACCGATCTGGAAACAGTTTACGAACGTTGCCGGGCTGCCGCGGCAAATTTCGATGACAAACAACTCCACGGAGGTGGACCGAGCCTTGGAGAGATCGCCACGCGACCATGGGGAGAACGTTCGTTCTACCTGCACGACCCGTTCGGAAATCCGGTGTGTTTTGTCGATGACAAGACCGTGTTCACCGGATGAGGTAGCTACCTGCATGCGCCAGGTGGTGTTCGGGGCGGATAATGAGCATTCCAATCAGCTTACATCTCAACCACGACGGTGACCCTGGGGTGGAAGCCTGGAGCGCCGCCTATCCCGGGTTCGTCACCTGGGCCGAGGACCGAACAAAGGTATCCGGGTTGCGGGATCGTATCGCCTGGTATAAATCCTGGCGCCTCGCTCACCTGCTGCCCATCGTGAATGAACCCGTCGGGCACCAGACCCGGACATCTCCCGTGGAGGTGCATGACAACTGGCGCAGGTTCCTACCAGGTACCCGCCGGGAAACCCTGTCTTTTCTATCGACACTGAAGGCATCCAGCGATCTGTTGAGATCAAGCTGCACCGATCACGGTTACGGGATGGAAAGCTGGACCGTTGGCAAAACCCTGCGCCGCCTGGTCAGTCACGAACCTCGAATTGCAACCGTCTACGGGGAACGTTCAAAGTGAGCCAGGATATCGAGGGGTTTGTCCGTGAACTCAACAACACCTGGCAACAGGGTAAACTCGAAGAGTTGACCCGCTTTTATCACCCCGACGTCGTGCTGCTTCCTCCGGATGCAGGCGAACCCATATACGGACGGAGCGCGGTCATCGACACCTATGGTGATTTCGCATCCGCAGCCACCCTTCACGAATTTGTCATCAGCTCCCTCGAGGTTTTCGATTTCGCCGCCACCGCCGTGGTGCACATGGGTTTCGCCGTGGAGTTCAGCCTTCAGCAGCAACGTCTGCGCGAATCGGGTCTCGAGGTTTACGTGCTGAATATCACCGATGGGGAACCCGCCATCGTCTGGCGTTGCCAGAACATCCTGGAAAGCCGGGAAATCATCCGGTCGTGAAAGGCAACAGGCGATTAATGGTGTCAGCGAGCCATCGCACCAGAGATACCACCCGCGCACCAAAAAGCTTGAACGCGACAACCCCGATTCCAATGCCGACCACATCAACGAGCATATCCTTCAGTTCCGCAGACCGCTGCGGCTCGAAGCTCTGGACAAGCTCGATCGCGGCACCGTAAGCGACCATCCACGCCACCGTTCCCACCCAGTTCCCCGACCGATGGGCAAGCCCCAACGCGAAGGTGAGATAGCTGAAAGCCATCCCGTGTAACACCACATCGCTGATTCTGAACACGGTATCCGGTGGGCTTGGTGCAAATGCCAGATAGGTACACGCCACCCAGGGCAGCCAGAAGGCGGTTCGCATCAGCATGCGTGCCATTCTGGACTCCTGCCCGGGCTCCAAGAGGGTATCAACCACGAATCGAGTGCTGATGAACGTGGTCCACCAAACGCTGCACGTTCGAAACCGGTGTTTCCGGGATGATGCCGTGACCTAGATTGAAAATATGACCAGGCCGTCCCCCCACCTCGTCGAGCAACCGCTGCGCATGGCTGGACACCGTTTCCGGATCAGCACACAACACGATGGGATCGAGATTTCCCTGCACCGCTTTGACACCCAGCCGATCCCATGTTTCAACGAGGGGGACGCGCCAATCCAACGCCAGCACATCGGCCAGCGGCGCTATATCCGGCAACAAATGGGAGTTTCCGGTGCCAAAGTAGATCAGTGGCACTCGATCTTTCAGGTTCCGAATCAGCCGGGCAGTGTAGGGGAGGACGTACTGGCGAAAATCCGCCAACGAGAGGCAACCGACCCAGGTGTCGAAAATCTGCACCGCATCGACGCCGCTGGCAATCTGCAGCTCCAGATAACTGGTCACCTGGGTTACCAGCTTATCCATCAACAAACCCCATGCCTCAGGCGCCTGATACATGAGTTTCTTCAGGTGTACGTAGTTCCGTGAACTGCGACCTTCTATGGCATAAGACGCCAGGGTGAACGGGGCACCAGCAAATCCAATGAGCGCGATATCCCGAGGTAGATCCGCCAGAATGCGCCCGATCGTCTCCGCGATGTAGGGGGTCGCTTCCGTGGCCGGCTGGGTGATCAGTCCATCCACGTCCTTCACGTTACGCACCGGGTTGGCGAACACCGGCCCCTCACCCACCTTGTAGTCGAGATCGAGACCCATGGGTTCCATGATCGGCAAGAGATCGGCAAAGAGAATGGCCGCATCCACACCGAGTATACGTTGGGCATCGAGGGCCGCCTTGGCCGCTTTTTCCGGGTGCTTGAACAGGGCCAGGCTCGGCATGTCGCCCTTCAGCTCGAGGTATTGTGGCATGTAACGTCCCGCCTGACGGTTCAGCCAGATAGGGGTGTAGTCGGTAGGTTCTCCCCTACATGCCTTGAGAAAGATTTTTTCTGTTTTTTTCACTGTATTCCAGCTGACTCCCGGGGCTACCGAATGCGCAGATTGACGATTGACCTTAGTCCCGGTCCGTTTTCCACAAAACGTGGGTACGATATTGTCGCGACTGGCACAGCCACTTACAGCCGGTATTTTAGCAGACGATGCCCCACAGCAGACATTGCTGCGCAGGGGGCGGTTACCGCGTGTCCACCAGACGAAACGTCTGTACCTCGCCAAACCCTTTCAACGGCGTGAGCAACGGTCCCTCGAGCTTCACCGGGGAAGGTAATCCCGGTTTGAGAATGGCCGCTGTTGCGGAACAAACCAGAATACCATCGCTTGCTGCCCTGGCCTGCAAGCGGCTGGCAAGGTTTACCGGAGAGCCGATCACGGTATAGTCGAGTCGGCCGTCTCCACCCCAGTCGCCCAGCGTGCAGAAGCCACTTGCGATCCCGGTTCGAGTCGCAAGGCTCACCAGATAACCTTGCGCGGTCCAGCGGCGGGAGAGAAGGCACAACCCCTGTTGCACCGCCAAACACAGGGCAACGCTCGACTGACCCACAACGCTTTTTTCTTCGGCCGAATCGGCTTTGAAAAACACCAGCACGCCGTCTCCAAGCAGCTTACCCAGGGTACCGTGGCGCGCCTCCACGAGAGTTTCCAACATAGCCAGATAATCGTTCAGCACCGCGTTTAATGCCTCGGCGGCAAGATGTTCGGTAAGCTCGGTAAAACCCACCACGTCGATGAACACGACGGTAAGCCAGCAGCGTTCGAGGGCACAGCGTTCGTGGGGCTGTTTTTCCAGACGCTGGTGCAGTTCCCGGGGAATATATCGCGCCAACCGCGCGCTCACCTGTGCGGCATGAACAGAACGAACCTGATGGCGAGACTTGGACTCGTACAGACGCATGGCCTGACGGAAACTGAACTCACTGAGCAGCACGGTATAAATCACAATCAGAGCAACGCTGAGCAGGTCGGCCAGCCGTGTCGAATCGGAGAAAATGGCATGTGCAACGGGGTTGTCCGTCATCCAGAACCCGGTAACAACACCGATGATCAGCGCTGGAATGCTCGGCCAGAGATATCGTCTACCCCCCTGGGCCGCGGCGCCCGCCAGAAGCGCTGCCCCAAGGGCGGCAAGTGGCAGTAAAGGCAGACTCACGACTCCCGCAACCACCCCGGAAACCCCACATTCCACGACGTTGATCGAGGGATTGGCCGACCTCGAACGCTCCAGCCAATGCGCAACTACGGGCCACGTGACACAACAACTCACGCCCAGCAGAAGCTGCCATGCCGACCTGGCTGTGGGTTCCAGACACAACAGGATAACCGCCAGAAAAAAGTAGCCAACATATCGAAACGCATGGGCTTCGGGCTTCTGGCGGCGAGTGGTCACATGCGCGACTATGCCCGACGGTAATGATAACTGGATAGCACCAACTACCCGGACCTTTGTGGGCTCTGGCTTACTATCTCAGCTACTTAGCCGGGCAGCATATCACCGGGGATCCCGGCGGTTGAAATCAGCCGTCCCTTCCCAGGGTCGGGTCGAGATCCGCCTCGTAGTCTACGTCCGCAAACCCGAATCCGAAGATTCTCAGAAAGTCCTCGCGAAAGCCTTCCAGATCCGCGAGTTCCCCCAGATTGTGGGTGTCGACCAGTGGCCAACGACGGCGCACCTCGCCTTGAATCTCGTCCGTAAGCTCGATGTCGTCCATGCGAATTCTGCCCTGATCGTCTAGCCGTTGGGTCACGCCGGTAGCGAGTTGAGTAGCGAACAATCGATGAATGTGGTGCACGACCTCCTCGTGCAGGCCTCTGTCTTTCATCACCCGGAACAACAACGAAGCATAAAGCGGCACCACGGGAATCGCCGAGCTTGCCTGAGTAACAACCGCTTTGAGGACGGCAACCCGGGCCTGACCATGGACAGCTCCAAGGGAGGTACTGATGGTTCCCGCCGCACGATCCAGATCTTCCTTCGCTTTCCCCAGAGTGGCATGCCAGTAAATGGGCCAGGTGAGATCGCTGCCGATATAGGTGAATGCCAGGGTGCGAAAGCCGTCGTTCAACAGGTCGGCTTTCTCGAGTGCCTCGATCCAGAACTCCCAATCCTCGCCCCCCATTACGGCAACGGTATTTGCCGTCTCTTCTTCGTTGGCGGGTTCAAGATCCACCTCGTGTACCTCGCCTCGTTGGACGTGTAAAGACTTCATGTGCACGGCTTCACCCAATGGTTTGATGGCGGAGCGGTGAAGCGCCCCGGTCCTCGGGTGTTGACGCACAGGCGAGGCGAGGCTGTAGATGACGAGATCGATCTTCCCCAGATCGGCACGCAGGGTGTCGATCACGCGTTCTTTCATCTCGTCGGAGAATGCATCGCCATCAAGGGTCACGGCGTACAATCCCGCGCCAGCCGCCGAAGTTTCGTAGGCGATGTTGTTGTACCAGCCTGCCGTTGCGGTCTTGTTCTGTCTGGGCGCCTTCTCGAAGGAGACTCCAAGGGTCGCCGCGCCACAACCAAATCCGGCGACGATGCGCGATGAGAGCCCATATCCACCGGACGAACCGATTACCAGCACATTCTTCAGGTCGCTCTGGATGTGTCCCTGCGAGCGAACGTATGCGATCTGTTCGTTTACATGGGCGGCACAACCGATTGGATGCGCCGTGGTACAGATAAAACCCCGAATTCTGGGTTTGATGATCATGCCGATGAACGCCCGCCTAGTGTCCTATGGGACCATGGGCAATGATACCGTGGGCTACCAGCCAACGCATGGCCTTGTCGATGTCGATCACCCAGGGTCCGTCCCGGCGGATACGGACCGTCAACGTTGCCTGTGATCCCAGCTTGTGGTCGCGATCTCCATCCAGCGCCAGGATACCCGGTCCGCGAAATGTCACCGGGACATCGAAGGGAATTTTTCTCGCGCTCTTCACCGCTACCGTTTGAAACAAACCCGGTGAAATGGGAACGCGAAACTCGCTCTCGCCGCCCAGTTCGACCAGCAGGCCCATGTCGGCGTGCTCGTCGACCACTTCGACAAGCCCCCCGATGGGCGACATCCCGATGGCGCTCGGCTCGGCTCGAGTGAGCAACAACCGACGGATTCGATCTGCGTCAAACGGCAACAGGTTGCCAACCCGATCGCCGTATAACAACACCGCGTCTATCAGCCCGATATCTTCAATACCTCGGGCGCCATTGTCATCACCTGTGACATGGAGCACCTTTACCCGCTGCTTCAGAGACGGCTCCGTCAACCGATGACTGGCTTGATACCCGGCTACCATCCCGACAATGGTTGGCTCGGCAGACACGGGAAACACATTGTTGGTCCCGGTCGACAGGGGAAGGAGGTGCGTCTCGCGATCCCGCGCCTCGAGTAACGCCCGCACCAGAACACGGTTGGTTCCGTCACCGCCCAGCGATACGACGGTCTCGCAGCCACAAGCGAGAAATGCCCGTACCGCGGCTTCTGTGTCACGCGCATCGTTGTGGATGGGGTGCTCCAGCACATGCACGCGCGCGTTCAATTCCATATGCTCCAGCGCCATGGAGGCTATCCGGAACGGCTCCCGAG